>CABQOK010000159.1 GCA_902465755.1 uncultured Anaerococcus sp. | reverse complement strand
TATCTTTATCTAGTAAGAGATATTCACCACGTCTAGCTCTTACTTCAAACTTCTCATCGCTAACTCTGTTGTGGATTTCGTCTGAGTAAAGTCCTGCTGCATTGATAACTGCCTTAGTTTCATATGTAGCATTTTCTGTAACAACTTCCCAATATCCGTCTTTTGGATTTGTTTCTGTTACTTTTTCATTAAATTTATAATCAACTCCATTTATGTTAGATACTTCAGCAAAAGCAACATTCATTAAAAATGGATCTACTATTCCAGCTTCTTTACAATATAGGGCGTAGCATACGTCGTCTGAGACATTTGGCTCCATTTCACGAACTTGGTCTCCATCAAGGATTTCCATACCGCCTACACCATTTGCTATACCTTGATCGTAAAGCTCTTTTAATTTAGGATAGTCCTTTTCATCGTGGCATAAAACCAAAGTTCCGATTTGTTTGTAAGGAAAAGATAGCTTCTTTGCCTCATCAGCCATCATATGATTTCCCTTAACATTCATCTTAGCTTTCATTGTTCCAGGAATTGCATCGTAACCACCGTGGCAAATTCCTGAGTTTGCCTTAGATGTTTCTGTACATACATCTTCGTTTTTTTCTAATAATAGGAATTTTCCTTTTTTCTTTGACAATTGGTAGGCTATTGATGTTCCTGTAACTCCACCGCCTATAATTATAGCATCATACATATATTCCTCCCTTTTTCTAACGGAAAAACGGCGAGCTAAAGTAGGGTAATACTTTAGCTCGCCTTCTCTAATTTATATTCTGTTTATATTATATCACTTTATTACTAATTTGCTAATTATTCTTCGTAAGTTTTGGCCCAAGAGAATGATCTGTCAACTGCTCTTTGCCAGTTTCTATCCTTCTTATCTCTTTCTTCTTTGGAGATTTCTGGGGTAAATTCGCGGTCAACTAGACGATTTGCTTTGATTTCTTCTAGGTCTTTGTAGTAACCTACAGCAAGTCCTGCTAAGTAAGAAGCACCTAGAGCTGTTGTCTCTAGTGTCTTAGGTCTTTCTACCTTTGTTTGAATCATATCAGATTGGAATTGCATTAGGAAGTTGTTTGCACTAGCTCCACCGTCTACCTTAAGTTCGCGGAGTTCTCTTCCGCTATCCTTACTCATAGCTTGAAGTACGTCATTTGTTAGGTAAGCTAAAGATTCAAGTGTTGCTCTAACTACATGGTATTTGCTTGTTCCTCTTGTTATACCAACTATTGATCCTCTTGCGTAAGCATCCCAGTATGGGGCACCAAGACCAGTAAAGGCTGGAACTACATAGCAGCCGTTTGTATCATCAACTTTGGTTGCCATATATTCTGTATCATCAGCAGCATCTACGATTCTTAGTTGGTCTCTTAGCCATTGGATAGCAGATCCAGCAACGAAGATTGAACCTTCAAGTGCATAGTTAACCTTGCCATCTCCAAGTCCCCAAGCTATGGTTGTTACTAGACCATTGTCAGACTTAACTGCATTCTCACCTGTATTCATTAGTAGGAAGGCACCTGTACCATAAGTGTTCTTGGCATCTCCTTCGTCGAAGCATGTTTGTCCGAATAGGGCAGCTTGTTGGTCACCTGCTATACCTGCTATTGGAATTTCACCATCGAAATATCCTGGGAATGTATTTCCGTAGATGTGTGAAGATGGTTTAACTTCTGGAAGCATACATTTTGGAATATTTAGTATTCCACATAATTCATCATCCCATTCTAAGGTGTGGATGTTAAAGATCATTGTTCTTGATGCGTTTGAGTAGTCAGTAACATGCACTTTACCGCGAGTTAGGTTGTAGATTAACCAAGTGTCTACAGTACCAAATAGGAGTTCGCCGTTTTCTGCTCTCTCTTGACCATTTTCGATATGATCTAGGATCCAGCGGATTTTTGTTCCTGAGAAGTATGGGTCTACTACAAGACCTGTCTTATCTTGGATTGTCTTCTTGTAGCCATCTTCTACTAATTTGTCAGCCATGTCTGCTGTACGACGACATTGCCAAACGATTGCATTATAGACAGGCTTTCCTGTATCTTTTTCCCAAACTATGGTTGTCTCTCTTTGATTGGTAATACCGATTGCCTCGATCTCATCTGCACTTACGCCAAGTTTTGCGATAGCTTCAGTACAAACTCCTAATTGAGTTGACCAGATTTCTGTTGCGTCATGTTCAACCCAGCCAGGATGTGGAAAGAACTGTGTGAACTCTTTTTGAGCCACTGACATAATCTCGCCTTTTTTGTTAAAGATGATTGCTCTGTTACTAGTTGTTCCAGCATCAAGTGCCATGATATATTTTCCCATAATATCTCCTTTTACATTTTCCATACATCGGTATTAGATGACGATATCGCAATAGCGTTGGCATTTAGGGCATCGATTACATCCGATTTCTCGTTGATTAGCCCGCCTGCCACCAAAGGAATATTAGTCCTTTTTGATATATCATCCAATATCTTTGGCATAATCCCCGGAAGTATCTCTATAAGGTCGCAATTTGCCTTCTTTACGGTCTCTTTCACATTTTCATATGATAGAGAATCTAGGACAAAAAATCTCAAAATAGCAAATAAGCCAATCTGCCTAGCATAAGCGGCATTTTGCGGCCTCGTAGTAATAATTCCATCAGCGTCAGTATAATTTTTTATGAAAGCTGAAGACAGTTGAGAGCTTGATAAGCCTTCAATCAAATCCTCATGAACCATAACTATCTTGCCATGTTTTTTAAGTTTTTTAACTATGTGTGGGATGCTTTCTACAGTACCAAAAAGCACGAACACTATTTTGTTTTCACTATCCAAAGAGTCTCTTAAATCTTTGTTATTTTTGATAGCCATGATTATAGGATTTTCATAAATTATATCGAAAATCTCTTCGTGTGTCATACAACCTCCATGAACACAGAAAACGAGCGTGTAAAATTACTACAGCTCGTCTTCTCTAATATATTCTCTTACTAGTAGTTTACCATAAATAAATTAATCTTGCAATCATTTTCATAAATATTTTTATGTAAAGGGGCAAAAGCTTGTATCTTCAACGATTATTCTTGATTGACCTTTAGAAAAACAGGGAAAATGTTTGGTTTTCCTATATATAATTACTTTCCTATATCCTTTTAATCATTGAAATAAAAAACAAGATAAATGTCAAAATGCTCAAAATTAAATTGAAAAGATATGGAGTTCCTTTTGACTTTTTGTAAATGATAATATTATAAGCTAGTAAAACGAGCGATAAAAAACTAGCCAAAATAGTAAAATTTAATCTATCTTCCATAAAGAAATATCCTAGCACGATAGAAAATATACAAAAAGCCTGAAAGATTTCTATGTAATTAATTAGCTTATCTCTCATAATCATCTCCAATCTAACTGTGACTATAAGATAGTTACCCTAGTTTTAGACATATAAACAAATACTTAATTCTTTTGATGAAATCTAGAATTACGAAGATTTAGGGA
>CABQOK010000158.1 GCA_902465755.1 uncultured Anaerococcus sp. | reverse complement strand
AATCTATCATATTGGTTAGCAATAAGAACATCTTCTGGCTTCGAACTTGCTGGATAGTAAGGGCTATAGGCAAGCATGCCTCCAATTTGTAAATCTTCGTATTTGTCATGAATATAATTAGCAATTTCAGCATGAGCAAGAAGAGTATAGTGTTGTATATTATATATATTTTCTAATGTATGTTCTTTCTTACTACCAGCAATCTTAAAGCCCATATCCATGGCATAAAGATTATGTTCATTGAAAGTTATCCAATATTTTACTTTTTCATGGAATCTATCAACAAGAATTTTCCCATATTTTACAAATTCATCCTTTACATGCCTTGAAGAAAATCCATCATATTTCTCATATAAAGCTAGGGGCATATCAAAGTGATATAGGCATATCATTGGCTCTATATTATATTCTGTTAATTTATCTATCAACTTTTCATAGAATTCTAAGCCCTCTTCATTTATTTTTCCTTCACCTTCTGGAAATATTCTCGACCAAGATACTTGAAACCTATAGCAATTCATTCCCATTTCTGCCATAAGCTTGATATCTTCTTCATATCTATGATATTCATCTATAGCTACCTTCCAATCACTTGTATTTTCTGTAGCTTCTCTTATATCATAAACAGATGGACCCTTGCCTCCTTCATTATAAGCTCCTTCGGTTTGCATTGAAGAGGTTGAATTGCCCCACAAAAATTTATTCATATTATCACCTAAGACAATTTGTCCGTAATTAATTTAGCCATTTTTGAAACACCTGTTGATGTTGGAGAATAAGCGTCAAATCCTACTTGAGCGATTTCTTTACCATTTTCAGATGCTTTTTGACTAAATTCATCAAAGAACATTCTAACTTGTGGACTTACTAAAACCATATCATATTCAGGATTAGCAAATACATCCTCAGCATCAGCTGTTGTTGTAGAATCAACATGAATATCATATCCATTTTTTTCTAGATATTCACTAGCTTTTTTAGCCATCATAGAAGAGCTCATTCCTGCATTACATAATAACATAACTTTTTTCATTTCTTTTCCTCCAATTTTTCTAATTTTTTATACATCTTTATCATTCTTCTAGCATTTTCCATAGCCATTGTAGCCATTGTTAGGTGATCTTGTGAGTGGATGAATATTATATTTATTTCATTCTTCTCACCGTTTGCTTCTGCTGTCAAAAGGTCTGTTTGTATTTGATGGCATTCTAGGAATTGTTCATTTGCCTTCTTCAACAGTTCTTCAGCCTTTTTGAAATCATAGTTTTCGCAAGCATCCATGGCTTCACTTGATAGTGATCTGGATTCTCCTGCGTGTACTATTATTTGAAAGGCTAGTTCGTACATTTTTTCATTATCCATTTACTTATCCTTCCCAAAATATTTTCTTAAATTCCCCTATGTTCTTAGCTAATGATGATTTTTCTATTAGGTCTTCACTATTGAGGTAGTCACCTAGCTTATCATAGTATAAGCTCAAATCTCCTCTTGTATTTCCAATTATTAGAGAATAGATTACTTTGACACGATCATCATTCCATTTAACTTTATTTTTTGGAATTAAAACTATGGAGAAGCTTTCGCCTTCAACTTGATCAAGTATGTGAGGTAGGGCTACATTTCCATATGAGGTAAAGGCCATCTCTTCTCTTTTGAGATACTGCTCTTTTATATTTCCTTTATCAATTCCAGTCTTAGCTGATACAATATCAGATAAGATGTCCAAGGCAGAATCCATGTCTCTTATGTCTATATCTCTTATTAGTATAGAATTATCGAAAATCCTATTGATTTCTGTGAAGTTATCTACATTAAAGACATCGTTGATCTTCATAAAATCTTTCTGCTTAAATATGACATCAACATAGACAATCGGCGTGTCAGTCTTTTGCTTGATTGGAACTGATGATACTATAAAGTCGAAATTATCCAGATTATATAGGTCAACCTTGCTTAAGTCTGTAAGAGTCAAGCTATCTATTTGCTCTTTATATTTTCTTTCTATTTGAGTCTTCATTATTTGAGCTGATGAGTTTCCTGAACCGCATACTACTAGGATATTTCTTTTAAGATAGTTATTGTTTTCCATAGCGCTTGCTATGTGAAGTGCAATATAACCTATTTCATCATCACAGACTTTTGTCTTGTAGGTCTCGTTAATAGGCTTTGTTGCTATAGTCGCTAGCATAAAGGCTATTTGATTATCTTTGATATCATTTAGTATAGGATTTTTCATGGTCAGCCCATATCTAAGTCTTTCTATTAGAGGTCCTAGGTGGAGGGCTAAGGCAAAAAATAGGTCTATATTTGATCTAAAGTCGTATTTACTAACTTTATAGATTTCATCAATCATTTTCTGGGCAAGCTCTGATATTTCCGGAGAGACCTTCTCGTAATTTGTAACAGCATTCTTGCTTATGAGATGCATGGTTAGATATAAAATTTCGTCTTCAGGAAATGTCAGGTCTAGTTTCTTACTTAATTCTTTGACTACCATATTTGCTATATTAAATTCATCATAGGAGATAACTCTCTTGGAAAGTTCATCAGATAAGTCTATATATTTTCCTTCCTTGATGCGAAGGATGGATATATAGATATGAACGACCAAATTTTTGAAGTTGGCATAAGGCATATAGAAAGATTCAGGGAAATCTACATCTGCAATTATAGCTTGGATTCGTGTGAAAAGTTCCTTGTCGCTGTCCCTAGCAAAGATAGCAGGGTCTTCTCCAATTTCATTTCTTATAGCAAGCCTTATATCTTTTTCCCTTCCCTTAATCTTCATCCCATAGTAAGGCTTGCTTATTAGCTCGATATTATAAGCTTTAAGGAGCTTCCTTACCTTTTTTATATCCTTGTTAATCTGAGATAGGGATACATAAAACATATCGGCTAGCTCTTGCTGTTTGATGAAGGAATTCGAAAAAAGAAAGAGCTTCATTATGCTTTCTATCCTAAAATCCTTGTTGGGATTCTCTTGATGAAAATAAGCATATTTGAACCAATCATGTTTTAAGAAATTCTTAAATTTATCTTCATCTAAGATTCTAAATTGATATCCTTTTCCAGACTCTGATTCTACTATCGCCCCCTTATCTTTTATAAATGAGTTTAGTATTCCGATTTCTTTTTGAACAGTTTTGGAGCTTAACTCCAATTCTTCTCCTATCTCCTCCGAACTATGAAATCCATAGTCACTTGTGAGATAATCGAAGATTTCTTTAGTTCTTGTTTCAATCATTTAATCACCCTTCGATATTATTATAGGAAATTTCAGCTTAAACCTCCACACAAACATTTTCCTTGCCTTTGTCTTTTCTTTTGTTAGGAGTTTAATAGTTACTTATCAACTATATTATAAGTTCTTAGCTTTTTCTAAATTAAACTTATATCTAAGTTTTACTACTATTTCAAAGAAGGAAGTCAGGAAACTCACTATATACGAAAGTTTATTTTCTAACAAAGCTTTTAAAT
>CABQOK010000157.1 GCA_902465755.1 uncultured Anaerococcus sp. | reverse complement strand
TTTTTCTTTTGAGTATAGTCTATATCAACTTTGCTACCTTTAGCAACTGACGAATTAATTGCAGCAAGATATGCTGCTATTTTTATATCCTCTTCATCTATATTGTCATTTCTTAGTATGACATGGCTTCCTGGTAAATCTTTTATATGGAACCAATAGTCATCTTTATTGGCAAGCTTTAAGCTAATATAATCATTCTGCTTACTATTTTTACCTACATAAATATCACTTGAGTTATTTGTAATGTAGTGATATGGTTTAGATTTTTTCGTAGATTTCTTTTTATTTTTACCTTTCCTCTTTATTATTTTTATATCTACGAGCTCTTCTCTTATATCTGAAAGATCTTCTATACTATTGGACCTATTTATAAAGTCTTTGGTTTGTTCAAGGTAAGCTAAAAGCTCATTTTGCTTTGGTAGGTCCTTTTTGGCGTAATCATAAGACGCTTTAAGTTTTTTAGACCTAGTGTAGTTTACCTCGACATTTTCCCAGGGAGTTTTTTGTGGATCGATACTTATTGCTGTCTCTTGATTATTATTATAATAATCTAATGCTTTAACTTCTTTGTCTCCTTTATTAATTTTATAGACATTAGCAGCTAGTAAATCTCCTCTTTTCTTAAATTTATCAATAGAATCTTTCTTATCCAAATTAGAACTAAGAATCTTAATTTTCCTTTTGACTGATTTGATACTAGAATTTAGTTTCTTATTTAAATCAGATTTTTTTTGATTCAATCTATCATGTGTTTTGTTAGTGGTAAAGAATTCCTCAATAGCTTCACTCATTGTATCTAACTCATCTTCATTGTAGGATAGGTGTGTTAATTTTAAACAATGAAAATCCTTGATTTTTATTTTATCCCTATATACAAAACTAGATAGATTATTACTTCTGATGTCGTAAGCTAATTCTTTTAGAAGCTTGTCCAGCTTTCTTTTCTCATCTTCACTTACAAGTCCCCAGTTAATTCTATCATCAATACCTGCCCTAGAGATCAATTCTTTGCCTACTGCAGGGGAAAAGCCTGTATAATTTTGATGGAAGATTTTGTAAGGAACTTGATCATCTGCAAGCCTCTGATCTAGGGTTTTTATATCTAACTTGAAATCATCCTTCGTTATATCTTCTTTATCATCTTCGATAAATTCATACTTAAGTGATGGAAATATTTCTCTAACAGAAGACATTTGACTATTTACTCTTTTTATAGCATCAATTATCTTGTAATTATCATCTACTAAGATAATATTTGAATACTTGCCCATGATTTCTACTATAAGCTTTTTAGATGTATCAAAGCCCATCTCATCTATTGAAGAGATTGAAAATATAACAACTCTATCTAATCCTTTTTGGCTAATATCTATGATCTTACCTTGATTTATATGCTTTCTCAGTACCATACAAAAATTAGGTGGGACATCAGGATTTTCAAATTTTTTATTTGTTAAATTTATTCTTGCTTCATTATTATTTGCACTTAATAACAATTTGTAGTTTTTACCCATGGAATAAACATTGAAAATAATATCGTTCTTAGAAGGTTGACTAATTCTTTGGATCTTCCCTCCTAATATTTTTTCTCTAAGCTCATTAACTATTTTACGTGTAACTATTCCATCATAGCTCATATAATCACCTCCTATGCATTATACAATTATTTTTATATACTTGAAGTAAGCTAGGGCAAAAAGTAGAATATCTATAATAAGGGGGCAAAATGAAAAAGGGATTTTTATTAGTAATATCTGGTCCATCAGGAGTAGGAAAAGGTACTGTTTTACACGATCTTATGAACACACAAACTAACTTAGTATATTCTGTATCTGCTACTACCAGAAAAAAAAGAGATGGAGAAATAGAGGGAGTAAGTTATTTTTATATAAGCCATGAAGAATTCGAGAAAATGATTGAAGAAGATAAATTCCTTGAATATGCTCACGTTCATAATAACTACTACGGCACTCCTAAAGATTTTGTTGAAAATAAGATAAACGAAGGAAAAATTGTAATATTAGAAATAGATGTACAGGGAGCTCTAAATATCAAGAAAAATACTGATAATGGGGTCTTTATTTTTTTGGCACCACCATCACTTACTGAACTTAAAAATAGAATTGTAGGTCGTGGTACTGAGACCGATGAAGATATAAAAATAAGGATGCATAATGCTAGAAAAGAGCTCGAGTATATTAAAGACTATGATTATTTAGTAGTAAATGACCATTTAAACACTGCTATTACATCTGTTAATGAGATTATAAATGCAGAAAAACATAGGGTATTTAGGGAAGAAAATTTAGATTTTAAGGAGAATTATAATGAATAATCCATCTTTTAAAAAGTTAAGCGAAATTAGTCCAAGTAGATATGAAATTTGTATGATGTGCGCCAAAAGAGCTAGAAGAATTGTAAATGGTTCTGCACCTTTAACTAAAGAAATAGAAGCTAAGCCTGTAACACAAGCTTTAAACGAAGTTATAGAGAGGAAAGTTAGCAAAAAATGTTAGAAGGCAAAAATATTCTTCTGGGTGTAAGCGGGGGCATAGCTGCTTATAAAGTGTTAGAGCTATGTTCTAGACTAAAGAAGAAAAATGCTAATCTAAAAATTATAATGACAGAATCTGCAAGTAAATTTGTTAGCCCTCTTAGCTTTGAAACTATGGGAAGATGTACGGTTTACTCAGATTTATTTGAAGGAAGTCACGAATCAGTTCACCACATAGACTTGCCTAAATGGGCAGATGTATTTCTCATTGCACCAGCAAGTGCTAATACAATTGCTAAAATGTCTAACGGTATAGCTGACAATTTCCTTACAGCTTCTTATCTTGCTTGTGATAAGGATGTAATTATAGCCCCTTCTATGAACACCAACATGCTAAAGAATAAAGCGACGGTTAAGAATATGGATACTCTAGAAAGCTATGGTGTAAAAATAATCAGACCTGAAGCTGGAATTCTTGCATGTAATACAGTAGGTGACGGCAGACTTGAAGAACCAAGTAAGATAGTAGAGTATTTAGAAGATCATTTTACCAAAAAAGACCTTAAGGGAAAGAAAATAATTATATCAGCAGGTCCTACTGTTGAACCTATTGATTTTGTTAGATACATAACTAACAAATCTAGTGGTAAGATGGGTTATAACATTGCCAATGAAGCAAAAAAAAGAGGAGCAGAGGTAATACTAGTATCTGGCCCTGTAAAGCCATTAGATATAGAAGGTATTACAAGAATAGAAGTCAATACAAATGAAGATATGAAAAATACTATTGATAGATATTTTGATTCGTCAGATGCCTTGATTATGTCAGCAGCCCCTGTTGATTATAGAGTTGAGAATCCAAGCGATAGAAAACTTAAGAAAACAGGAAATAATTTAAAACTAGAGCTTATCGAAAATTCGGATATAGTTAAGTATTTTGCAAGTAAGAAAAAAAACCAAAAAATAATTGGTTTTGCTGCTGAAACTGATGACTTAATCAAAAATGCTAAAGCCAAGTTAGAAAAGAAAAAGCTT
>CABQOK010000156.1 GCA_902465755.1 uncultured Anaerococcus sp. | reverse complement strand
CTGATGATAGCCAAATCAATACATTAGATCACAAAGTTAGACTAATAAATGCAAAAAGCTACAAAGTTTCTAACATTGATGGACTACTAGGCTTTGTGGGAGGAATTCTGGCTCGTGACTATGATATTGGAAAGATATATCTAGATGGTATATATGACATAATTGATATCAACAAAGATAATATTGAAGAACTTAGTAAAAGACTTAAAGATCTATCAGAGTATTCAAAATCTGACATATACCTAGGATTAGATTGGACAAAAGAAGACGTTCCTAGCTCTCTAGATGCAGAAGTTATTGAATTAAAACTAGAAGATTAGTTATGACCGTCTCTAAGGAGACGGTTTTTTATTATGAATATAGAAGAAAAAAAACTAGAGATTTTCGAGAATTGGAGAAAGGAATCAATTGATTTATTAGATAATGCCAAGATTGATAAGGATGAGTTTTTGGATTTAAATTATAATTTTTTCAAAAAACTTGAACTCAAACCTTTTTCACAAATCACTAACCCCAAAGAGGCTATTTACAATTATCAGTACTATAATGTCATGGCCAAAAAGTGTAATTTTGATGCAAGAGTGTACCAGAATTTAAAAAAGAAAAAAAGAATATATAACAAGCTTATAAATGATAGGGAAAATTATTATTATCTAAAAGATATAGCAACACAAAGATTATTAGAAATGATTGATTATAAAAATTTAGAATGCTATTACATAAGTTTAAGGTCCAAGAGACTCAAGGGTTTAATATTCGAGATTCATATTCTAAATAGAGAAAAGCTAATATTACACTCGAAAAACAAAAAGATACTGGACAAATTAAAACAAAAAGGGGTATTTAGTGAAAGGGCAAGGGAATCGCTAATTGATTCTTATGTAAATAAAACATATTAATATGAAAGAAGTTAGAATAAGTGAAAATGACGGAAACCAACGATTTGACAGGTTTTTGAGGAAATATTTTGAAAATGCTCCACTGTCAGTGATACAAAAAAATATCAGGAAGAAAAACTTTAAAATCAATGATAAGAGAGCAAAGAACGATGATTTTGTCTATCCTAATGATATAGTTAAGATGTATATAAAAGATGAGGATTATGATAAATGGCTTACAAAAATAGATTATAAACCAAGTGATTTTGATCTTGATATAGTATATGAGGATAAGAATATAATAATTATGGATAAAAAACCTGGCCTTTTAACTCATAGCTCATCTAAAAAAGATTACGGTAATAATCTCGTAGATAACATGTTACAATATTTGTACAAGACCAAATCTTTTGACATGTCAGATAGAACTTTCAAACCAGCTGTAGTTAATAGGCTAGATAGAAACACAGCGGGACTTGTTATAGGAGCAAAGAATGCTGAGAGCCTGAGGATTCTCAACAAAGCAATTAGAGAAAATAATATTGATAAATTTTATCTAACAATTGTAAAGGGCTTTGTAGAAAGAGACTTTTCTATAGATACTCTTATCAGTAAAAATGAAAATCGTAATCGCGTCAAAAAATCGAAAGATGGCAAAAGAATTAGGACTAACTTTAAGTCGTTGGATACCAATAAAAAGTATAGTTTAGTAGAGTGTGAATTAATTACAGGCAAGACTCATCAGATAAGGTTTTCGTTAAAAGAGAATTCAACACCAATAATTGGCGATAGAAAATATGGTGATAAAAATACTAATCAAAAACTTGAAAAATTTGGTATTAAAAATCAAATTCTTTTAGCCTATAAGCTTAGATTTTCAAAGATTGAAGGATTGGAATATTTGGAAGGCAAGGAATTCTATTCTGAAAGACAAGGATCTGTTCTAAAATTAAAGGATAAAATATTTAAGGAGTTGTAATGAGAAAAGTAATAGGAATTGATATCGGTGGAACTAAAATTAATGCATGTCTAATAGATGATAAGGGTGAGATATTAGAAAGAAAAGAAGTTCCTACCAATGCGAATAGAGGTAGAGAAGTAGTTCTAGAAAATATAAAAAATGCAATTTATGACTTATCTTACAAGGAGGCAAGTGCTGTTGGAATAGGTACTCCAGGCTTTATTGATTCAGAAAATGGTATTGTAACCTTTGCTGGCAATATTAAAGGATGGACAGGACTTAACTTAAAAGAAGCTGTTGAAGAATTCGTTGATGTTCCTGTCTTTGTTGAAAATGACGCTAATATTGCTTTAATAGCTGAAAAATGGATAGGAGCATGCAAGGATTACGACAATATTGTAATGATTACTCTAGGAACAGGCCTTGGAGGAGCTATTTATACAAAAGAAGCTGGTCTTCTTTCAGGATCACATTTCCAAGGAGCAGAGTTAGGTCATATGATCCTTCATGCTGGTGGAGATCCTTGTACTTGTGGACAAAATGGATGTGCTGAAAGCTATTGTGCTGGAAGTGCCTTAACTAAAGGATACAAAAAGCTTACTGGCAAAGAATTGAGCGGTCAAGCTATTTTTGATCTTGTAGAAACAGATAATGATGCAAGGAAAGTCTTAGAAGATTACCAATCTGACCTAGGATATCTTCTAACATCACTAAGAAATATATTTGACCCTGATGTTATTGTAGTAGGTGGAGGAGTAATTCATGCTAAAGACGTCTTCTGGGACGGTATGGTATCTAAATATCAAGAATACTGTAATAAACCTAGTGAAGTTGATATTATTCCTGCTAAATTTTTAAACAATGCCGGTGTAATCGGTGCAGCTAAGATTGCCTTAGAAAGGGTAAATCATGGAAAATAAGAAAATTTTAATAGTTGATGATGAAGATCCAATTAGACAGTTTATGAAGATTAATCTGGATTATCAAGGTTATCAGACTGTAGAAGCTGCTAGTGGTGAAGAGGCAATTAAAATTTTTGAAAAAGAGAAACCAGCCCTGGCCATACTTGATATAATGCTACCTGGAATGAGTGGATATGAAGTATGCGAGAAGATAAGAACTGAGGCTCCTATGACAGGAATTATTATGGTTTCTGCCAAATCACAAGACATTGATAAAATTTTAGGTCTTGAAAAGGGGGCGGATGATTATATTATCAAGCCATTTAATCCACAGGAATTAATTTTAAGAGTAAGATCGCTCATGAGAAGAGTGAACTTAAGCCAGGCAAAGCCAAAGGATGATAGCAAAGATAATTTGACAGATGGACCATTTACACTTGATATTTATGCCAAAAGCTTTTATAAAAATGATAGGGAAATAGATGTAACCCCAACTGAATTTACAATATTACAATACTTTATCAAAAATAAGGGCAAGGCCATGACTAGAGATGAGATAATGACTCAAACGTGGGGAGAAAATTATAGCAACGATACTAAAATTGTCGATGTAAACATCAGAAGAATTAGAGCTAAGATTGAGGATAATCCTGCAAAACCTGAATTTATAGAAACGGTATGGGGAACAGGTTATAGATGGAAGTAATTAGAAACGATAAGTTTATTGATAAAGAAATAAAATCTTATAACAACAAAAGTCCCAACGACAGTATTAAATTTAATGTAATTAAAATTATAATGTTTTTTGTAATTAC
>CABQOK010000155.1 GCA_902465755.1 uncultured Anaerococcus sp. | reverse complement strand
ATTTTCATATCTCATAGGATGAGTTCATCAAGATTTACCGACAAAATCCTCCTCTTAGATGAAGGAAAAATCGAAGCCTTCGATACCCACGAAAATCTAATGCAATATGACAACACCTACTCCAGACTATTTAAGTCCCAGGCTAAATACTATAAGTAAAACAATTCCCTCTAGGCATCGCAAGCTAGAGGGATTTTGCTTTAAACGAGACAAGCCTTTAACAAACTTACATGAAAGGATAAATATAGCCAAGTTCCATGGCCTTGTTGTAGGCTTCTACTATGTTTTTGGCTCCTAGTTTTTCATAGATATTTGCTATATGGTTGTAGAGGGTTCTCTCGCTTATGTAGAGTTTTTGGGCTATGTCCTTTTTTCTACTTCCCTTGATTAGCTCTTCTAGGACTTCTAGTTCCCTATTTGTTAGGGGATCTTTTATTGACTTTGTGCTTTCTTTTGACTTCCCTTGGTAGACATTTTTTATCCTTCTTATTAAGTCGTCCCTTTCGATAGACTTGTTGATAAAATCTTTGACTCCTAGGCCAAAGGCAATATCCTTGTAGTTTGCAAGCTCATAGGAGGTCAGAACTATTATCTTCTCTTTGGGATTTTGGTACAAGATATTTCTAATTAGGTCAAGGCCTGTAATTTCTTCTTTTAGGTTGATATCTATTAGCAAAATATCATACTTATCTTTGTCAATTCTTTCTAAGAAATCATCTATATTAGAAATATAATCGCATACTTCTATAGTTTCTTCCTCTTCTAAAAGAATCTTAAGAGACTGGCCAAATATTTTATGATCATCTAGTAATATTATTTTCATTTTCCCTTATCTCCAAAACCACTTCAGTAGTGAGTATATCTTCATTTATCCCGTAAGTAATGGCTCCCGAATTTGCCTCTAGCAAAAGTTTAACTAAGAAAACTCCTCTTTTGGAATTCTTGATAGAGGCAAAGTCCCCAGGAGCTACTCCGTCACTTTCTATTTCCATGACTAAAGGATCTTCCTTAGAATAAAGCTTGTAATTAATAAAGCTTGCCTGAGAATGTTTGTATATATTATTGATCAATTCCTTTGATATGATAGAAATTAGCCTTGTATTTTCTGGATTTTCTAGCAAATCACTTTCTATCGTTTTTGTAATTTTTATATCCTTATCCTTGTATAGGGAGGATATATTAGAAAAAACCGCCGATAGGGTGAGGTCTAGGTTGGCCTTTTCAAAAAGCGAAGACTGGTAGAATTTCATAATATTTCTAAGCTTTTCTTCAAGATCTACTAGAATCTTTCGGGCGTAGACGATGTCGGGCTTGTTTAAGGAAAGATAGTTCCTACTAGCGAAGATATCCTGGATGATGTCGTCGTGGATAGTCCTTGCAAATTCATCCCTTTCTTCTGCAAGATAGTGGGAAAGATAGTGGATTTTGTAGTTTTTCTCGTAAATATTCTCCTTCTCCCTTAGGAATACAATAAAGAAAAACTCTATTAGCAAAAATACAATCTGCATAAACAAGTTAATCACTATGGTGTCTATGTCAAATAGGTATATGACTATAAAGAAAAACACAAGAAAGCCAGCAGTAAGCCTTTGTGCTGAATCCCTTGATATTGGCAATATATTTATTTTTCTCGCAAGGTCTGTATCCATATATTTTTTAATAAATAGCAAGGTCGAACTTACGCTAATTAAAGCAAGTATAATTCTGTGATTTGTACCCTTGTATAAGATAAGCGATAGGGGGAGTAGGGATGATATTATAGCTAAGTTTGAATGTCTTTCTTGGATATCATCATTTGAAATCTCCGTATATATTAGGCCATATAGGATAAAAAACAGACTAATAGAAAAATAATTTATGATAGCTAAGTCGTCAATCATTAGTTTATTTTTAAAAAGTAATCCCCAAAATATGAGAAGGAATATATGGCTCAAGGCAATTTTTTCTAATCTCTTTATCATATCTAATAGTAGCTAACTACAATCCTTTCTTTATTAGTTTTCTTGTACAAAAATACGATTATCAAATACAAAATAAGAATCTTACTTATCAAATACAATTCTATCATATTTGTTAGCTTGTAGACTACTAGGGAAATCATCATTATTCCTATTGATAATCCTATTAGTCGGATTTGGAGGGAATTTATTTTATTCATATTTGTCGTATGAAGGATTAGCAAAACTATTATTGTTGTGTATAGCATGCTTGTTAGTAAGAAGTTTAGAAGGACTCCCGAGCTTATACCAATTTTATGTAGATTCAATATAAGGTTTGGAAGGACTATAATTAAGGAACCTAGATATATACTAAGGAGGTAATTGACTAAAATTTTCCCTATAGAAAGACCATTAGCAAGTAAAAATTCAATCCTTTTG
Organism: uncultured Anaerococcus sp.; assembly: GCA_902465755.1. Classification (GTDB taxonomy): domain Bacteria; phylum Bacillota; class Clostridia; order Tissierellales; family Peptoniphilaceae; genus Anaerococcus. The sequence goes on along the minus strand of CABQOK010000155.1, from coordinate 1,239 downwards.
CTAATCTTATCAGCCCCTATGGTATTTTTAGCAAGTTCTGCTCCAAACATTACAAAAAGAATTAAAATTCCGTCGATTTTAATTGCATCGATGACCTTATTTGTTTCGAAACCTACCCCATCTCCCAAAAATAAAGCCATAAAGGAGCAGAATAGGGCCATAAGAGCCATCAATAAGGCATTTTTATCTAAAAGTTTTCTTAAATCGTTAATGACTAACTTCATGACCATGATCCTTCTTTATTAATTACAGTTTCATTATTCATCTTCCTTAAGCTTCTCATAGAAAAAATTGCAAATATTAATCCTAAGCCTATATTTATTCCTATAATAATATAGACAAGATTTAGATTATATGAGTCTATAAGTGATAGGATTTTCTCTGAAAATGTGCCTGTCATATAAATTAAAATTGTAGTTGTAAAGGAAACTATGTTTTTGAAAAACTTAAAGTTCTTTTGAGATAAGCTTATGATGTTAAAAAATAGTATTTCAAAGTAGGTCAGACCAATCATCGTTACAAATATGGCCACAATATACTTAAACTCCATCTTTAAATCTATTAGGGCATAGGTTAGGAAAAACAAGATAAAGGGCACGATGGAAGAAAGTCTCCACATTTCTATCCCATAGGCTTTGATCAAATCTTTTATATCTATGCCTGATCCTAGGATAAATTCTATACGCTTGTTTACTTTATCCTTGACTGTTAAATTGACGACCATGGAATTGGACATAATTAGTGAGATTCCAAGCATTAATACATATAAGGTTAATATAATATAATTATCTCCTCTAGAAGCAAAGATCCCCCTATATAGTAAGAAAACAAAGCCAAGAGAAAGCAAAGTAAATAATAATAAATTTAAAATAAAATCCTTGTCTTTAGATAAATAATATCTGCAAGCCCTATTAATATTCATCTTATCATTCATTTCCTGCCCTCCTCTATAAATAAATCTTCTAAGCTCTCTCCCCTTATGTCGGCCATATCCTTTGTGAAAAGTAGGTCTCCTGATTTTATCATTGAAACCTTATCAGCAATCTTTTCAATTTCAGCAAGGTCGTGGCTGGTAATAACTACAGTCTTAGCTTCTTCCTTTAATAATTTTATAAGCTTTCTAATCTCGACTCTCGATATTGGGTCTACTCCACTTGTCACTTCGTCTAGATAGATTATGTCCCTATTCATCATCACAATGATTAGTAGAGATAGTTTCCTCTTCATGCCCTTGGAATA
>CABQOK010000154.1 GCA_902465755.1 uncultured Anaerococcus sp. | reverse complement strand
GATAAGGAAACTGACCAATCTAAGATTATGGTCTACGACCTCGGTGGTGGTACTTTCGACGTATCAATCCTTGAAGTAGGAGATGGAGTATTCGAAGTTCTTTCAACAAGAGGTAACAACAAACTAGGTGGAGATGACTTCGACAATGCCCTAGTAGACTATCTTGCAAGTGAATTTAAAAAAGAATCTGGAGTTGATTTAACAAAAGACCTTACAGCTATGCAAAGACTAAAAGATGCAGCAGAAAAGGCTAAGAAGGAACTTTCATCAACAGTATCAACAACAGTTTCTCTACCATTTATCACAGCAGTAGATGGCCAACCAGTTCACTTAGAGCAAACTGTATCAAGAGCTAAATTTGAAGAGCTAACCAAACACCTAGTAGAAGCAACAAGAAAACCAGTAGAAGATGCTCTTAAGGATGCAGGACTTGGCCACAACGATATTGAAAAGGTCCTATTAGTTGGTGGTTCTACAAGAGTTCCAGCAGTCCAAGAACTTGTTAAAAACCTAATCGGTAGAGACCCACAAAGAGATATCAACCCAGACGAATGTGTTGCACTAGGAGCGGCTATTCAAGGTGGTGTATTAAGTGGTGAAGTAAAAGACCTACTACTACTTGACGTAACACCTCTATCACTAGGAATCGAAACTCTAGGTGGAGTTGCTACAAAACTAATCGAAAGAAATACAACCATTCCAACAAAGAAATCACAAGTATTTACAACAGCTGCAGACGGACAAACAGAAGTTGACATCCACGTAGTTCAAGGTGAACGTGAAATGGCAGCAGATAATACTACACTAGGTAGATTCCAACTAACAGGAATACCAGCAGCAAGACGTGGAGTTCCACAAATCGAAGTAACATTCGATATAGATGCTAACGGTATAGTAAATGTTACTGCCAAAGATCAAGGTTCAGGAAAAGAACAAAAGATAACAATCACATCTTCATCCAACCTATCTGAGGAAGAAATCGATAGAAAAGTAAAAGAAGCTGAAAGGTTCGCTGAAGAAGATAAGAAGAAAAAAGAAGGTATAGACGCTAAAAACAACGCAGAAAACCTAGTATACCAAGCAAGAAAAACAATGGAAGAAGCGAAGCTTGAAGGTGCCGAAAAAGATGAGATGGAAGCTGAAATCAACAAGCTTGAAGAAGCTATCAAGGCAGATGACATCGAAGATATCAAGGCAAAAACAGAAGCCCTAACTCAAAAAATCTACTCAATGAGTGAAGCTATGTATAAGGCAAACGAAGCAAACGGTGAAGCTCAAGGCGGAAATGCTGACGAAGATGTAGTAGATGCTGATTACGAAGTAATCGATGATGACGAAGAATAATTTGCAATTGCAAGTAATTATCAAAAGAGTATAATTAAAGAAAAATAATAGAGGGGATGTTGCGAAATGAATAATCGTCCCGAATATTAGAAGAAGCTTGGAAGAGTTTGTCTACTCCTATGACTTTATAGGTGGGTAGACCAACTTTTCCAGAAGCTTCTAATGATGGACGATAGGATTCATATTTGCAACAGCTCCTTTTTTAGTGGATGGAGGATAAATGAGAGACCCTTATGAAGTGCTTGGGGTGGAAAAGACCGCAAGCCAAAGTGAAATAAAAAGAGAATATAGAAAACTTGCCAAGAAATACCATCCAGACCTAAACCCAGATAACGAAGAGGCAGCCGAAAAGTTTAAGGAAGCAACCCTTGCCTATGAAATCCTCTCCGATGATGAGAAAAGAAGTCAATACGATAGGTTTGGATCAAGCGCATTCGAGGGTGGCCAAGGTGGATTTTCTGGATTTTCTCAAGGTGGATTTGAAGATATATTTGGAGACTTGTTTGGAGATATATTTGGCGGAGGCTTCTCAAATGCGAGATCAGCCAATAGACCTATCAAAGGAGCTGATATCCAACAAGTAGTAAACTTAACCTTCCAAGAATCTGCCTTTGGTGTAAGCAAAGAGATCCAAGTAAGGCATGAAGTAGCCTGCCATGTATGTCATGGAGAAAAAAGCGAGGATCCAAGCAAGGTCCACACTTGCGATAAGTGTAATGGTAGGGGAGTAGTAAATCAAGTTAGCCAAACCGCTTTTGGTACTATGTCAAGGACTGTTACATGCGATAAATGCGGAGGAGATGGCCAAGTTATAGAAGAGCCTTGCAAGAACTGTAAGGGGACAGGTAAGGAGTTTAAGTCTGAGACGGTCAAGGTAGATATTCCGGCAGGAGTTGAAGATAACAATGTCATTAGAGTATCTGGTAAGGGCCATGTAGGAGAAAATGGCGGTCCTTACGGAGATCTCTACCTAGTACTTAAGGTAGAAGAGCACGAAATATTTAAAAGAGATGGACTAGATATCTACTATGAGATGCCGATAAGCTTTACTACCGCAGCTCTTGGAGGAGAAATCCAGATTCCTACCCTTAAAGCAACCAAAAGCTACGAAATTCCAGCAGGAACTCAAACAGGTACAAAGTTTAAATTAAAGGGCGAAGGAATCCATGATAAGAGAAGAAGAAGAAACGGTAATCTCTACTTCTTTGTCAAGGTCATAACTCCTAAGAAGCTAAACAAGGAGCAAAAAAAGGCCCTAGAAGCCTATGCCAATGTCACAGGAGAAGAAGTTAAGGAAGAGAAATCCTTCTTTGACAAATTAAAGGACTTTTTTGATTAATGAAAAATACATTCAACATAATAACCCTGGGCTGTAAGGTTAATCAGTACGAATCCGAAGCTGTAGAAGAAATCTTTCAAGCTAGAGGCTATGAAAAAAAACAAAATAATGCAGATATCTATGTAATAAACACCTGCACCGTTACAAATATGAGCGATAGGAAATCTAGGCAAATGATATCAAGGGCAAGGAGAGATAATCCGGAAGCTGTGATTGCTGTAATGGGTTGCTATTCCCAAGTAAAACCAGAGGAAGTAGCAGCAATAGAAGGAGTTGATGTAGTCTTAGGATCAAGAAATAAGGAAGAAGTGGTTGATCTTTGCGAAAATGTCCTTCAAAACAAAAAGGCAATCGACAAGGTCCTATCCTTTAGTGAGACTAAGACTATTGAAGAACTTGAGATATCTAACCAAGAGGCTATGACCCGTGCATACATGAAAATCCAAGATGGTTGCAATATGTATTGCTCCTACTGCCTTATTCCTTATGCGAGGGGAAACATAGCAAGTAGGGATATGGCTTCAATCAAGAAAGAAGCAAAAAGACTTGCTCAAAACGGCTATAAGGAAATAGTCCTTACTGGAATCCACGTTGCAAGCTATGGCAAGGATCTAAGAAATGGGACAAGCCTTATTGATGTCATAGAGGAAGTCTCAAAGACAGATGGAATTGAAAGAATTAGGTTATCTTCTATGGAACCAAGGCACATTACAAGAGATTTCCTAGAAAGAATGAAAGAAACTCAAAAGGCTTGCGATCACTTCCACCTCTCCCTACAATCAGGATCAGATGAGATTCTAAAGGCGATGAATAGGAAGTATGATACTAAAATCTTTAAGGAAAAGGTCGATCTAATAAGAGAAGTCTTCCCTAATGCGGGACTTACCACAGATATAATAGTAGGATTTCCAACTGAAACAGAAGAAAATCACGAAGAAACCAAAG
>CABQOK010000153.1 GCA_902465755.1 uncultured Anaerococcus sp. | reverse complement strand
CCTTAATCGAGGATTTATGAGATGAAGCGAAGCTGAATCCATAAACTACCGTCGACAGAGCGAATGTAACGAGCGACGAGAGGGTCTACAGTCTACGACGACATATAAGTAATAGATATAAAGTAATCTACGAAAATACATAGCTAACAAAATCTCAAATAAAACACGTCCCAAAGTTCTGTAGACCTCTCACGTAGTCCTCTCAGAGCCATACGGGCTTTTTTCGAGGTGGAGAGTAGAATATTTAATAAGAGATGTCTCGACTATAGATCTCCAGTCTCTGATGACATCTAAGTATCAGATAGTAACTTATCTATAAATCAGCTACAACAAAGCTTAAAAATACCCAAGCAAAAAGCCGCATTAGCGGCTTTATTTTATCTTATTCATTTGCGTTTTCGTAGTCAGCAAGCTTAGATGTACAGTGTGGGCATCTTGTTGCTTCTAATGGAATTTCGCTTTTACAGAATGGACAATCTTTTGTTGTTACTTCTTCCTCTTCCTCTGTGTGTCTTGCGTTTAGCGCCTTAACTATCATAAACATTACAAGGGCGATAATTAAAAATGATATGATAGCGTTGATGAAGTTACCTACCTTTAGGCTTGCTCCTGCAATATTAACTACTATATCTTCGTAGTTGATTCCAGCTGTAAGACCAGATATGATTGGCATTAGGATATCATCTACCAAGCTTTTTACGATCGCTGTGAAGGCAGATCCCATAATTATACCAATTGCCATGTCAATCACATTGCCACGAGCTATAAATTCTTTAAATTCTTTTAACATTTTTCCTCCTAAATTTTATATATATATTTACCCTACTATTATACCCGAATATATTTTTATTATTATATATTTGACTTTGACTCCCTAATTTAATATCATTTATTATAGGAGATATTATGAAAAAATTATTAGTTGATGACGATTTTTATAATAAATTGAGAAACTTTGCGGTTTTTATACCGATAATTGAGATTGATGGCAAAGACCATATTCTCTTGGAGGTAAGAAGCGCCCATATTAGCCAGCCTGGTGAGGTTTCCTTTCCTGGAGGGAGACTCGAAAAAGGTGAGGACTTCAAGGAAGCAGCTCTTAGGGAAACCATGGAGGAGCTTTGTCTAGAGTCTCGCGATATCGAATATTTGGGATATTCTTCTATGAGTCTTAATTCATCCTACAGGCATGTGAAGAGTTTTTATGGCAGAATTAAGAAAAACTTTGAAGATATAAAGTATAATGAAGAAGTAGAGTCAGTTTTTGCTGTGGATATAGACTATCTAAAAGATAATCCACCAATCAGATACAGGTCTCCTTACAAGGTAGACTATCCGGAGGATTTCCCCTTCGACAAGATCCCTAATGGCCAGGAATATAGGGCCTGGAGGGGCTATAGTGACTTGTACTTTTATGATACAGAACCTGTGATCTGGGGACTTACAGCAAGACTTTTGAAGAATTTTATAGAAAGCTGGATTATAGATGAAAAGTGAAATTAAAAATAGATTTGTAGACTATGCTAAGGACAAAGATTCCATAGTTTCTATATTTTACCTTAAATCAAACACAAATGACGAGTTCATCGATCTATATACTGTTGTTGATGAAGTTATTATAGGAAAGCTTGAAGAGGATATCAGATATCTCTTCGATGATATTATCCTTATCAATAGGAGAAAGGATAGCTTTGAAGTCGAGAAGAATAAGCAAAATTATACTATATTAGACGTGTACAAAGAAGATAATATAAAGATTTCTGAGTCAATTATAGCAAAGGATTTGGCAGAGGACTTTATTGAGAATCTTCCAAGCGATATAGAATTTATTTACAATAGGGATGGAGCAAGTAAGCTTACTCCAAACAGAGACTTCAAATACGATATGGCCAAGGAATACGAGTTTAAGTCCTGTGTTGATAATTTCTTCGCCAATGCTATCGAAGTTTCCCTATATGTCAACCAGAAAGATCCTATAGCAGCTTCCATCAAGATGGATGATTTGCGTTACGAGTTAATCAAAATGCTCAACTTCCATATTATAGATAAGTTCTACGGGCTAAGAGATATGGGCAAGGACGGATCTAGCCTTATCAACTCCCTAAGCAAGGAATACAGGGAGGATCTGGAACTAAGCTACAATACCAACGAGCTTTTGGATATTTATAATTGCCTCTTTAAGGCGTGTGGGCTATTTAGAAAGGTTGGCATGGCTGAGGCAGAGAATTTAGGTTTTGCCTACAATAAGAAGGCCGATGTCAAGGCCCTTGAACTTTTGCGTAAGAACTATAGAAAACTCGAATCATTTTTGAGGTAGATTATGAAAATTAAGAAAAATATTACAGCCTTGGTACTTGCTATAATCCTAGCCCTTACTGGAACGACTTCCCTTGCGGTAGGAGAAGGAAGGGTAGTAGGACTTGACGAAAATGTTACATCCTACCTTATAGGAAATGAGGAAACAGGAGATATCTACTACGAGAAAAACGCCGATGAAGCTCTACCTATGGCTTCTCTTACCAAGCTTATGACTTTTCTTCTAGTAAGAGAAGCAATGGATGCAGGAAAAATCGACCTAAATACTAGCGTCAAGGCAGATAAGAGGGCAGAAGAACTTACAAGCTGGGAGTACTCTGCCCTAGGACTTAAAGAAAATGAATCCTACTCTGTAGAAGAACTCCTCCAAGGTCTCATCGCAGTTAGTGGAAATGACTGCGCCCATCTTCTAGCCAAAACTGTCGCAGGAAGTGAAGATAAATTTGCCCAAATGATGAATGAGAAGGCAGAAGAGTTAGGACTTACTAGCCAAAAATACTATAACGCAAGTGGGATAGATACAGATGATGGCAAGGAAAATAAGTCTTCCGCCAGAGACCTCTTTAAACTATCTTCTGAAATACTAAAGAAATATCCAGATATCCTGGGATATTCGACCATGGATGAAGTAAACATTCCAGGCAAAGACATCAAGAAAAACTCCACCATTCCCCTAAGAGGAGAAATAAAGGGAGTTGATGGTCTAAAGACAGGAACTACTGATCAGGCAGGTTATTGCTTGGTAACAACTACCGACATGAAAGAGCTCGATGGCAACGACGAGTTTAGGACTATTGGTGTGGTGATGGGAGCAGATCAGAAAGATACCAGAGAAAGCGTCATGAGTGATCTGATCTATTATGTATCCAGATACTACTCATGTGAGAAGGTCCTAGATACAAACATTAGCCTAGAGACTATAGATGAAGTAAGCGCCAAACAAGGCTACATAGAGCTCTTCCCAAAAGAAAACCTAAGCATCATATCCAAGGATGACAAGAAAGTAGCCACAAGGATTAGCCTAAATGATAAGATTAAGGCACCAATCAAAGAAGGAGAAGTCCTAGGTAAGGTAGATGTATCCTACGGTAACGAAGCCCACACCATCGATCTTATCGCCAAAAAGGACGTCGAAGAAGCAAGCTTATTTTCTAAAATTACAAGAAATATAGAAAATAATATAAATTTCTTGCTCCAAGTATTGATTGCAAGATAAAAAACTATATAATAATAGAGGACGCATTTTTGTCCTTTATTTGTACTGGTAGCTCAGCTGGATAGAGCACCGCCCTCCTAAGGCGGGTGTCGGAGGTTCG
>CABQOK010000152.1 GCA_902465755.1 uncultured Anaerococcus sp. | reverse complement strand
GTCGACCTAAGCCACGGTATAGTGAGAAAAGAAGTAAGGAGTAAGTCCGCCGACAGCCACCTAGGACATGTCTTTCCCGATGGACCAAAGGATAAGGGAGGACTTAGATTTTGCATAAACGGGGCAAGCCTTAGATTTATACCCAAGGAGAAAATGGAAGAAGAAGGCTATGGCGAGTATCTAAAATTGTTTAATAGCTTATAATTAATTTACTTGATATCAGCATAGTGAGAGTATTTCCATTGCACTTTCAACCAATATTCTGTATAATATACGTGACTAGAAGGAAAGTTGTTCCATTTTGGACGCAAAAAAGACAGGAGAGCCTAACATACTCCTGTCTTTTTATTTGGATAATTATTTTTAAAATTTTTGTATTAAGCCAAATCATATAGAATAAGCTCTCAAAAAGACCGATTATCCTAGGACTATCGGTCTTTCTTTTACAATTTCATAGAGTTTTGTCTTCTTCTTAGTCTCGTGATAGTTGCCTTTTCGTCAAGTTCTACCATGGACATATCTATTACTGTTCCCTTTTCTATATCTTTTACTGCCTTTGTCTTATCTGTAATCAAGGCTATTGGCAAGAGGTCTTCGGCAAGGCTTCTATCGTGGCTTGTAAGCTTACCATAAACTGTCTTTGATCCAACGCCTTCGAGTCTTTCTCCAGCCTTGATATCTCTTTTGGCAATAGTTACAGTATCGGCTACTTGGCCGTGAAGAGGAACTATTGTCGCTTCGTTTTCTACTACAGCCTTGTAGATTGTAATTGGAGTTTCAAGACTTGTTAGGTGATATGGTCTGTACATCAAGTAGTTTGGACCATCTCCAAAGCCTAGGAATTTCATTAAGTCTCTTACGTCTTCTTGATCACTTGTTACTATGATAAATACTCCTGGAGCCATGCCAGGTGAGAATTCTACAACTCCATATCTTGATAGCTTGCCCCCATCTGCCTTAAGCTTAAAATCTTCTACAGCAGTTTCTGGGCTTGTATCAATGCCATGGCAGCCAAATACATCTGGCATGAAGCCTAGGGCGTTTGATACAGAGTTAAGCTCTAGCATTGTATTTGTCCCATCTACAAAGCTTGTAAGCATCTTTGCTGATAGACCCTTTTCTTTGGCCTGATCCGCCAAAGTTTCTGGAGTTGCGTCACGATCTAGTGGGTTGTTCTTACCCTTGGCAGCGACTAAGACTTCAAGTCCCATACCGTAAGCATATTCTACAAGGTCTATTATAGCTCCTGGCTCATCACCTAGGATTCCAGTATAAACCACACCTGCCTTCTTGGCCATATCGTGAAGGACAGGGCCAACTACAGCGTCACATTCTACGTTGAAGGTAATCATGTGTTTGTGATATTGGATAGTTTTTCTTGCTATAACTGCTCCAAATGGAGGGTTACCTGTGCAGTCAATTACCGCATTTATTTGCATTAGCTTATAGGATAATCTATAGTTAGTAGATACACAAACGAAGCCTTTTTCCAAAACTTCATATCCTTCATTATAATCATCTGTAAATATTATTTTATCTTCAGAGATTCCTGCATTTACTAGGGCCTTGATAGCTTTTTGTGGAGTTCTATCTACTACAAGTTTAACTTCCATAGCATCCATCTTTGATAGTTGGCTAATCAAGGAAGCTCCCATCTTGCCACAACCAATTATGGCAAGCTTGATGCTTTCTCCGTTATCTTTCATTTCTTTTAGTTTTCTATTTATCTTAAACATTAATACTCCTTATCTTATCACAGGCTAACTTCGCTGAGGAAAAAGCCCACTGTATATTGTACCCTCCACAGGAACCAGATACATCTAGGATTTCCCCACAAAAGTACAAATCTTGGTAGATTTTTGATCTCATTGTTCTATCATCGACAAATCTTGTATCGACTCCCCCGATCGTCACCTGGGCGTTTGTCTTATCATGGATATCTTTTACAGTGAATCTCATCCCTTTTAGGATTTTAATTAGCATATCCATATCCTTATCGCTTAGGTCTTTACCGAGCATGTCTATGGGTATTCTCGCCTTTTTGACTATATCTTCTATAAGTCTATCATTAATTAGACCTAGGAGGATTTCTCCCGTAGTTCTTTTAGGAAAAGTTTCGGCAAGGTCCTTTATCCTTTTTCTCAACTCCTCTCTACCATAGGATGGAAAGAGGTCTAGGCTTATCATAGGTTTTTGATTTTTCTTAAGACCTATACTTATCTCATTAGATAAATCCAAAATAGCTGTTCCCGTTAGGCCATAAGATTGAAAGATCACATCATCTGTGGATTCCTTGATGAGCTTATCTTCTAGAAAGAGACTAGCTTTTGCAGTGACCCTGGTTCCCTTGGCCTTTTTGGAAAGCTTTTCCCTTGTTTTGTAATTTGTAATTCCGTAAGTTAGGTCCGTAATCTTTTGCTTATCCTTAACAAGTTCAAAGACAGAGCCATCAGAGCCTGAGTTTTTGAGGGTGATTCCTCCACTTGCAAGGACTAAGATATCATATTTGTACTTATTCTTATCACTTTCAATTAACTTCTTTTCTAGGTCAATGCCAACAATTTTCTCATTAAAGATAAATTTAGCCTTATCCCTAGCGGATAAGTACAAGATATCCCTAACAGACCTTGCGGACATGGTAGCTGGATAGGTCCTCCCGCTTGGAAGAGACTTTGAATCTATGCCGAGCCTTTTAAAATATTCTATAAGGTCGGAATTTCTGAAATAATCTAGGGCGTAAGTAGAAAAGTCTGGATTTTCTCCTTGGTAAAAGTCTCTAGAATAATTTAAATTGGTAAAGTTACATCTACCATTTCCTGTCGCGAGGAGCTTCCTACCTGCTTCTTTATTAGAGTCGATTACTGTCACATCAAGACCTTCGGCGAAACTTGCAAAGGCAAGACCAGATACTCCTGCCCCTATTACAAATACCTTCATATCCTAGCCAAGGCCTTCTTTATGGTTTCTCTCTCGCTGTAAAGAGTCTTCTCATTGCCATGATATTTCATAAAATTCTCCTCACCCTTTCCTAGAAGAAAGACATAATCACCAGGATTTGCCTTCCTAAAGGCGTATTCCATGGCATCTGTCCTGTCTTTTTTTATAACGTAAGCTTGCTTGTAATCATCAAGGCCTACTATTATCTCCTCGTTGATGTGGTCTATATCATCAAACTTGGGATCATCTGTAGTAAGGACTGCGAAGGTATCGAACTTACCACAAGCATTTCCTATAAGTCTTCTAAAATTAGCATTTCTGTCCCCATTTATGCCAAAGACAGCAATTTTCTTGGCACCTTCTGGGACTGACTCGAAAAGAGCTTCGTAGGCACGAGGAGTATGGGCGAAGTCTAGGATGATATTTATGCCCAAATCATTTTCTATATATTCAAATCTCGACTTAACTCCCTTAAATTTCTTGAAGGCAGCAGCGATATCTTCCATGCTTGCCCCCATTTGGTTAAGACAGGCGCAAGCTGCGAGGGTGTTGTAGATTTCATAATTTGCGATTTTTCTTATGATAAATTCACAGCCTTTAATCTTAAAGGAAATCTTTCCATCTTCTTTTCTAATATCTTCTGCCCTATAGTCGGCATTTTCCTCGTCTATAGCAAAAGTTACAGTATTTGGGAAAAGTTCCTTAGCTTTTTTTCCATAAGGA
>CABQOK010000151.1 GCA_902465755.1 uncultured Anaerococcus sp. | reverse complement strand
TTCATAAAATAAAATTGGCAAAAGGAGGTGGCCTTAGTGCAAGATCACTATACTATCGGTAAAGTCTCAAAAATGTGCAATATTCCTAAAGAGACCTTGAGATATTACGATAAAATAGGACTATTTTGCCCTGATTACAGAGATAATGAAACAGGCTACAGATATTACAGCAAGGAAAGTCTAAAGACCCTTCTCATCCTAAGACGACTTAGAAATCTAGGTTTTTCTATAGAGGCCCTCAAAAATAGTTTGGACGTAAACTCTCTAGACAATCTGGAAAATTTAATTGAAGAAAAATCTTTAGAATACGAAAAACAAATACAAATACTTCAGGCTAGAAAGGTTGCCTGTGATATTGCAATCAAAAGATTTGCCAGGGCCAAGAAGGCTACAGAATACATAATCAAGGAAGGAATAGATCCAATAGACTTTCCAGTTAAGATCGACTACATAGAAGAAAACCCAGTGGTATTTTCAAGAAAAATAATGAAAAATTACGTTCATCCAGATATTACTCTGACAAGATGGATTGATATCTACGAAAAATGTACTGAAAACGGCCTAGAAATGATGGGATCAATTCTTATAATCTTTCACGGAAGGCCCTTCGATCAATTCCTAGAAAAAAACTCTGACGTTGAGTTTGCTATGCAGGTAACAAAAATCGAAGCTGGTAGACTTAATAAAAGAGTTACGAGATTTTGGGGAGGATTCGAAGCTGTGACTTCCTATTATGTGGGAGATTACAAAAATATTAGACAAAAACATAAGAAAATGCTCACCTGGATTAATGACAATGGTTACAAGGTCACAGGTCCTATAACTGAGGAGTTTCTCATATCTCCCCTAGATGTCGAAGACCCATCCAGACATGTCACAAAAATAATTATACCTGTCGAAAAAAGATAAAATATTATAGACCTAAATATAATTCAATATGGAATCGATTAAAATTTAAAATAAGTATACATAAATAACAAAGATTTCCATATTAAAAGCGGACCCTAAGATCCGCTTTTTTATTTATTAGTCAAGTTCTAGAGAGTTTTCCCATAGACCGTGGATGTTACAATAGCTTAGTGCGTAGAAAGTACCTTTCTTTTCTGTTTTGATTACGCCTGATGCACATGGTTCAGAGAAGATATCATCTTCGCCGTGAGCTGAGTATTGGTATGATCCAACTTCTACTGGGAATTTGCCATCTTCAGCCTTGAAGAATACTTTAATCCAAGCGATGTGGTGTTCAAGTGTGTTAGGATGTTCAATTTCCTTACCAACTCTTGCGTTAACTCTAATTTTACCATCTTCAAGTCTTTCAACTTCTAGTTCTGGTACGTGTTTTTCAGATTTCCAATCACCTGATTGTACAGTTTCAGTTAATTTTGTCATATTTTTACCTCCATATGATCATATGTTGTCTACATTATAACTTATACCCAATATTTTAAAAAATATAGCCTATAAATCAAAGTTCTTCGAATTTTTTAGTAACTTGCTCGCCAGTTTCCATATCCTTTATAGAATATTCTCTCTTACTCATCTCTTCTTCACCTAAGATAATCACCCTTCTGATTCCACACTTATCCGCATAGTTCATCTTCTTCTTAAACTTGCCACTTTCTAGGTAGATATCTACGCTTTCGCCATTATCTCTTAGCTTGTTTAGGATTTCTATACCATATTCATTTATGGACTCATTCATTGGAATTATAAGAATATTTGTTAAGCTTTTAATCTTCTCATCAATTAGACCGAGTTCTTGAAGTTGGTAGAATAGTCTTGTAAGACCGATTGACATACCAACTCCTGGTAGTTTTTGCTTGGAGAAATTACTTGCAAGGTCTTCATATCTTCCACCTGAGCAGACAGAACCGATCTTTTCATAGCCATTTATAAAGGTCTCATAGACTGTAGATGTGTAATAATCGAGTCCTCTTGTTATGGAAAGATCGATTTTGATATTTTTATCAGGTATGCCAAGGTCAACCATGTACCTATAGACCATGTTTAGCTCCTCAACTCCCTCAAGGAAAAGCTCATCATCTGATATTTCAAAGAGTTCATATAAAACCTCTCCATTAGAATCTCTATCTCTTATAAACTCAACTATAGTTTTTGCTGTTTTCTCATCAGTAAGATTAGCAAGCTCCTCAAAGGTATTTTCTATACCGATCTTATCTTTCTTGTCAATTATCCTAAGTATGTCTGTAGAATCTTCTATACCTAGGCCTCTAAAGAAGCCATTTAAAAGCTTTCTGTTATTTATCTTGAAAGTTACTTCTGGAAAATCAAGCTTGGTGAAAATTTCATATATTACCCTAGGCAAAAGTGCGTCATTATAGATAGAAAGACTATTGTGGCCTATAATATCTATATCAGCTTGGTAGAATTCCCTATATCTTCCTTTTTGATTCCTCTCACCCCTGTAAACTTTACCTATGTGATAGCGTTTGAAAGGGAAATTCAAATCTTGAAAGTGCTCTGCTACATATCTTGCAAGAGGAACTGTAAGATCAAATCTTAGGCTCATATCCTTAGAATCAGAGGCAATCTCATAGATTTGTTTTTCAGTTTCTCCGCCTCCCTTGGCAAAAAGTATCTCATTTTTCTCAATAACTGGCGTATCGATTGGCATAAATTGATATTTCTTGTAGGTTTCTTCGACTATGTTTTTAATATTATCAAAAACTAATTGCTCCTTAGGTAAAAGTTCCATTACCCCAGCAATTGTAGATGGTTTTACAATCTTCATACTATCCTCTCTTTTTTCTTTACTATAATAAATTATACGATTTTTTCCAAAAGAAAAAAGCCTAGACAGGCTATATACAAATCAAAGACCCCAGGTCCACAAGGGGAATTTCTGGATAAATAATTTCCATATTTTCCCTATCGCAAGCTTTCTTGATTCTCTCATAGGACTTATGCCTTAATATATCTCCAGTAAAAACTAATTTGTCCTCTACTATACCGCAAGTTCCTCCCACAAATCCTTGATCAAATCCATCAAGTTCGATTTTATCATTTTCAAGTAAGATAATATCTACCTTGTCCTTAAGTGTTTTATAGATTCCATAATCGCTTGTAAGTAAACTTTCTCTAAGAAGAATAACAGAACATCTACTATATCCTTGCTTTACAAAAAGATGCTTATAATCTTTCTCCTTAAGAATTCTCTCGATATTTTCCTCAGTAAAATCATTGTGGATGTAGAAATCCTTGAAAGTAAAGAGGTTGTAGATACAATCTTTAGGATATTTCTTAAAAACAGATGATCCCTTTATAAGTTTTTTATGAGGGAGCCTCTCTTTATAATATGAATAGACCTCTTCTGCCACGATTATATTATCCCTATCTAAGACAAATAGAGAAAGATCAGGATGATCAGCAATCCTTTTATCAAGATTTGGATTATCTATTGTCTCTATGAAATCAATATTTTGATTAGTTAAGAAATTCTTAAACTCACAACTTGCCTTATTACTTATAATTAACATAAATACTCCTAATAAAAAAAGCCCTCCGAAGAGAGCGAATTTGGAGGCGCCACTCAGATTTGAACTGAGGGTAAAGGTGTTGCAGACCTCTGCCTTACCACTTGGCTATGGCGCCATAATAAAAAATGGAGCGGATGACGAGATTCGAACTCGCGACCCTCGCCTTGGCAAGGCGATGCTCTACCACTGAGCCACATCCGC
>CABQOK010000150.1 GCA_902465755.1 uncultured Anaerococcus sp. | reverse complement strand
CTAATTTATTCAAAAATTCTTCAAAGACTTCGTCTGGAGAATTTGTGCCATCAATACTAAATAATATACCTTTTTCCTTAAAGTAATCAATTAGTACGGCTGTGTGCTCCTTGTAGACATCAATTCTATTTTTGACTGTTTCTTCCTTATCGTCATCTCTTTGGATAAGTTCACTTCCACATCTATCACAGATTCCCTCTTTTGTTGGAGGATTGTTGTTTACGTGGTAGGTTGCTCCACAATTGGTGCACACTCTTCTGCCAGCGATTCTTTCTATTAGAATTTCTTCTGCTACATCAAAGTATACGACATGATCTATTTTTTGATCTCTTTCTTCCATTCCTTGATCTAGAGCCTTTGCTTGATCAAGGTTTCTTGGAAATCCATCAAAAAGAATGATCTTTCCTTCTTTGCTTTCGTCTTTATGCTTATCGAAGGCATCCCATACTAGATCTATTGTTAGTTCATCTGGTACGAGATCTCCTCTATCCATATAGGATTTCGCTTTAACTCCGAGTTCAGTTTTGTTGGAGATATTATATCTAAATATATCTCCAGTAGCTATCTGAACTGCGCCTTTTTTTTCTATGATTTTATTTGCTAATGTACCCTTACCAGCTCCTGGAGGGCCTAATAAAATAATATTCATCTCTTACCTATTTAAAAAGCCTTTGTATTGTTTCATTGTCATCATTGCTTCGATTTGTTTAATAGTTTCTATTATTACACCAACTACGATGATTACTGAAGAACCACCGAAGGATATTTGTAGACCTAAAACTCTTGATGCAATTGCTGGAACTATTGTTAGTAAGGCTAGGGCGATTGATCCTATAAATGTTATCTTGGTTGATACATTTGCAAGAAAATCACTAGTTGGCTTACCAGGTCTAATTCCAGGTATGAAACCACCATTTTGTTGTAGTTGTTTTGCATATTCTACAGTGTTAAATTGGATTTGATTGTAGAAGTATGCGAATACTAGGATTAGTATTGTTTGGATTATTAGATATACCGCAAATCCAAGTACTGAGTTTTGGAAGAAGTTCGCAATTGAGTTTTGTCCATTTCCACCAAATAGTAAGGATAAGGTTGATGGAATGGCAAGTACTGCTGATGCAAAGATTATTGGCATTACTCCACCCATGTTTAC
Source organism: uncultured Anaerococcus sp. (assembly GCA_902465755.1). Classification (GTDB taxonomy): domain Bacteria; phylum Bacillota; class Clostridia; order Tissierellales; family Peptoniphilaceae; genus Anaerococcus. Next base: position 2,602 of record CABQOK010000150.1, on the reverse strand, counting down.
CTTAACAGGTATATGAGTTGATTGTCCACCATACATCTTACGTCCTACTACTCTTTTGGCGTATTGGATTGGTATTTTTCTTTCTCCCTCAGATATTTCAACTACTGCGAGAACTATTAGTACAACTATAATAGCCATAATTATAATGGATATTACGCTAGTTGTATCATAGTGTAGTCCTTGTTTCCATCTAGCTATTGTTCTTGGGAAGGATGCTATAATACCCATAAAGATGATAAGACTTGTACCATTTCCAAGTCCCTTTTCTGTTATGGTTTCACCCATCCATGTTACAAACATAGTACCACCGATTAGGACTATGTTCATCACAACTTTTTCAAAACCTGTAGCGCTTGATAATGCAGCTCCGTATAGGCCATTTGTAATGGCTATAGCTTGGAATATCGCTAGAGCTATTGTAACGTATCTTGTATATTTTTGGATTGTCTTACGACCTTGCTCACCTTCTCTTGATAGCTCTTCAAGTCTAGGTATTACAACTGATAACAGTTGCATTACGATTGATGCGGTGATATAAGGTTGTACTCCTAGAGCAAATATTGAAAGTGTGGATAGTCCACCACCTGTCAACATGTTTAGGTAATCTACAAGTGTTCCTTGGATATTGTTATATGCATCTGCTAGCGCTTTTGTATCAATAAATGGTATTGGAATATTATTTCCTAGTCTATATACTACTAGCATAAGAAGAGTGAAATAAAATCTTTTTCTTATTTCTTCTTCTTTTGCTGCTTTTTTAATTATATCTAGCATTGCTCACCATGCTTTCTACTAAGCTTTTTTAGATGGGTTGTCCCATTTTTTAGTTTCGAGTTCTTCGATTGTGCCGCCGGCATTTTCGATTTTCTCTACTGCTGACTTAGTAAATTTGTGAGCTTTTACTGTAAGCTTTTTGTTAAGTTCTCCATCTCCAAGAATCTTAATTCCAGCTTTAGCTTTGTTTTTATTTAAGAATTTGTTTGCAAATAATAGTTCTGGTGTTACTTCTGTTCCATCTTCAAAAGCATTTAGAGTTTCAACGTTGATTGTTTCATAATACTTTCTGTTGATGTTTCTAAAACCTCTCTTTGGAAGTCTTCTGTATAAAGGCATTTGGCCACCCTCGAAGCCTGGTCTTACTCCGCCACCGCTTCTTGAGTTTTGTCCGTCTTGTCCACGTCCTGCACGAGTTCCGTTTCCACTACCTGGACCTCTACCTTTTCTTTTGCCCTTTTTTAACTTCTCATTAGGTTGTAATTCATGTAGTTTCATCTTACACCCCTTAGTCTAATTCTTTAACGTCAAGCATGAATGACACTTTGTTGATCATTCCTCTTGTTACGCTATTATCTTCTTTTGTAACAGTTTGACCGATTTTCTTAAGGCCAAGTGCTTTACATGTTGCGATCTGTCCATCTTTTCTACCGATAAAAGATCTTTTTAATGTGATTTCAAGTTTCGCCATTTTACTCTCCTTAATAATCGAATTCTTCTACCGATTTGCCACGAAGTCTTGCAACTTCTTCAACAGTCTTCATGCTAGCGAAACCTTCGATACAAGCATTGATAATGTTTCTTGGGTTTGATGAACCTAAGTTTTTAGCTCTGATATCTTTATATCCAGCAAGTTCACAGATAGCACGAACAGGGCCACCAGCGATAATTCCTGTACCTTCTTTAGCAGGCATTAGTAGAACCTTTCCGCTTGCTTTTGCTCCGTGAATTCTGTGAGGAATTGTAGTTCCTACTATTGGAACATTAATCATGTGCTTTTTAGCATCTTCACTAGCTTTTCTAATAGCTTCAGGTACTTCTGTAGCTTTACCAGTTCCGATTCCAACATAACCATTACCATTTCCAACAACTACTAGGGCTGAAAATCTAATGTTACGTCCACCCTTTACAGTTTTTGCAACTCTGTTTATAGCAACTACTCTGTCTTCGAGGTTTAGCTTTTCTACTTCACTTCTTAATAAATAATTCATCTAATACCTCCTCAATTAAAATTTAAGACCAGCTTCTCTTGCCGCTTCAGCTAGGGCAGCAACTTTTCCGTGATATAGGTAGCCGTTTCTGTCAAATACTACAGTTTCGATTCCCTTATCAGCACAAGCTTTTGCGATAGCAGCGCCAACTTTTTTAGCAGCTTCTATATTAGCGTTATTTTTAGCTCCGTCAGCTACTGATTCTTGTAGGGTGTTTGCACTTGCTAGTGTAACGCCATTTACATCATCAATAACTTGGGCATAAATGTTTGTGTTTGATTTGTATACGCTTAGTCTTGGTTTTTGAGGAGTTCCGTTTACTTTAGCTCTTACTCTTTTTTTACGAGTTAAAAGTTTTTGTTGTTTTGTTTTTTTAGCCATTACTTATCTCCTACTTACCTGTTTTACCAACTTTACGTCTTACATGCTCATCAACGTATCTGATTCCCTTACCCTTGTATGGTTCTGGTTTTCTCCAGTTTCTGATGTTTGCAGCATGTTGACCTACTAATTGTTTGTTAATTCCCTTAACTACAATTGTTCTATCATTTGGCACTTCTACTTCGATTCCTTCAGGATCTGGCATTGTTACTTGGTGAGAGAATCCTAAGTTCATT
>CABQOK010000149.1 GCA_902465755.1 uncultured Anaerococcus sp. | reverse complement strand
TGATATCTTGTCATATTTGCCAGCTGACCTTGAAAGTACTCAGGGCCAGGAGATATTAGATAAAGATTTCAAAAATGCAGCTACTGGTATGCTGATTCTTAAGGGAGATGATTACGATGCAGACAAACTTAAGGAAGAGATTTTAAAGATTGAGGGAGTAGAAGATGTTATTTCCAAATCCTCTATAGTGGGAGATAGCATACCAAACGAATTTTTGCCTGATGAGATTAGAGATGTCTTTTATGCAGAAGATTCGACTATGCTTATGGTTAAGTTTAGTGAAAGCTCTTCTTCATTTACGACAATGGAAGCAATAGATCAGATTAAGGCTATTGAGTCAAAAGAGAAATTTTTAAGTGGTATATCCTCTTTAGTTAAGGATACAAAGGATCTAATAGATCACGAAACACCAATATATGTAGGACTCGCGGTAGTGCTCGCCTTGATTGTCCTAAGTTTTACAAATGAATCGACTATTATACCATTTCTTTTCTTATTAAATATTGGTTATGCGATTTTGTATAACTTTGGAAGTAATGTTTTTTTAGGAGAAATTTCCTATATAACTAAGGCTATAGCGGCAGTTTTGCAGCTTGCTGTTACGACAGACTACTCAATCTTCTTATATCACAGATATGCAGAAGAAAAGAAAAAACGTGATTCAAATAACCTAGCCATGGATAAGGCTATGCAAAAGACTGTAGCATCAATCTTTGCTTCATCACTTACAACCTTTGCAGGATTTTTAGTACTTATATTGATGAGGCTGGGACTTGGTAAGGATATAGGGCTAGTAATGAGTAAGGGTGTCCTTCTTGGACTAATTTCTACAGTAGTAGTATTGCCACCAATGATATTAATAGCTGAAAAACTAGTAGAAAGATTTAACCATAGGGTATTTCTACCATCTTTCGAGAAGACTTCAAATCTTGTTCTAAATCACAAGAAGACATTTTTCCTAGCTTTCTTGATCCTTTTTGTACCAGCTATCTATGGGGCACATAATACAGACCTTTACTACAACCTAGATAGGTCTCTTCCAGAAGATCTTGATTCGATTGTAGCCTTAAACAAAATGAAAACAGATTATGACATGGCTTCGACTCATTTTGCTGTAGTTAGTGATGACTTGAGTAAGCAAAATATTAATGGACTTGTGGATGAGCTTGATAAGGTAGAAGGTGTAAACAATGTTTTAGGTCTTAACTCTTTTACAGGCCTAACTCTTCCAGATAGTGCTCTACCAGATAAATTAAAAGATAATTTCCATAAGAATGGATATCAAATGCTTATGATGAATTCTAAATATCAGACAGCATCAGATGAGGTAAACGAACAAGTTGACGAAATTCATAAAATAATCAAAGAACACGATCCTGATGGATATCTTACAGGTGAAGCAGTCCTTACAAAAGACCTTACGACAATATCTGATAGAGACTTCAAGATGGTAAACATAGCATCAATTGCGACTGTATTTGTAATACTAGCATTTGTGTTCAAATCACTTGGAATTCCTATAGTATTAATAGCAGTTATCGAACTTGCTATACAAATTAACATGGGTATCCCATTTTATTTGGGTCAGACAATCCCATTTGTAACATCAATCATAATAGGTGTTGTCCAATTAGGATCTACAATCGACTACTCTATCCTTATGATGGACAGGTTCTTGGCAGAATATAAGAAAAGCGGAGATGTAAACAAGTCGCTTAAGCTAACAGTAAAGGAAGCTTCAAAATCTATTGTAACTTCAGCCCTATCATTTATGGCTGCGACAGTAGGTGTAGGCTTGTATTCAAAGATGGAAATTGTTTCAACAATATGTATGTTCTTGGCTAGAGGAGCAATAATTAGTATGCTTGCAATAGTATTCTTCCTACCAGCCATAATCAGCATAACATTTCCATTTATCAAAAAGACAACTAAGGGATTAAATTAGGAGGAAAAGATGAAAAATAAACTTGTAAAAAGCTTATCTGTAGCACTTGCAGGCTCCATGCTTGTGACAAATGTTGTTTTTGCAGATGGGACAGTTAAGAAAAACGAAACCTTGTATGTAACACAAGAAGAAGATCAAATAAAAGATAAGACAGCATCAATCTGGATCAACTCAGATGGAAATGTAAAGGTTAAGGATAAGTCAAATCTTAAAGATATCAAGAACCTAAAGACAGATGAAAAAATTGATCCAAAAGATGGTTATATAAATTGGAATGAAGATAGCAAGGATGTCTACTATCAAGGACAAGCAGAAGAAGACCTTCCTGTAGATATTTCTGTAAAATATTTTCTAGATGGTAAGGAGATTAAGGTAAAAGACCTAGAAGGAAAATCTGGTCACCTAAAAATCGAAATATCAGCTAAGAACAAAAAAAGCGGAATAGCTACAGTAAATGGTAAAGAACAAAAGGTATTTTCACCATATCTAGTACTTGCTGAAATTAACTTCGATGAAGATAAGGTTACAAATATAAAAACAGACGACGGCAAGGTCGTAAAAGATGGTAAAAACGAAGTTGTCGCAGGAGTTCTCGCACCAGGACTTAGACAAAACTTTAAAGAAATCCTTGAAGATGATAAACTTGATAAGTTCAAGGATAAAATCGAAATGGAAATGGATGTAAAAGACTATAAGCCAACTGAGGTCTATGCGGTAATTACAAACGAACTTTTCCAAGATTCCGCTAATATTTCATCCCTAGATGACCTAAATAATGGAATTGATGAACTTGAATCAAATGCAGCTAAGCTTGTTGATGGATCGAATCAATTGGCAGATGGGGGCAATAGATTAAATGATGGTATAGGTCAGTTAAGTAACGGAGCAAGTGAGCTTGCAGAAGGTTCTGGCAAAATCGTATCATCCTTCGATCAAATGGCTAATGCCTTTGCGGACCTACCTAACCAAGTCGGAACAATGACTTCAGCTATAGACATGCTAAATAATGGAGGAAGCAGTCTAGATCAAGGTATCAACCAATATACTGCCGGAGTTAATAAGGTTAATGAAAATATGCCAAAGCTAACAGAAGCTAGTAGACAACTAGAAGCTGGAGCAAGCGACCTAGATGATGGTCTTTTAAAACTAGATAATGCAACATCTAGCCTAAAAGAAAAAATGGGAATGGCAGATGGCAAAGAAGACCTGGGTAAATTTAGTGAATCCATGAATGAACTAAGGACTGGACTTGATGGTCTATCAAGTGGAATTCAACCACTAAGTCAAGGAGTAAGTGAGCTTAGCCAAGGCTTAAGTAAACTTGAAGACTCAAGCCGAGAGCTAAGTGGTGGAGTTAACAATCTTCAATCTTCTACTCAAAACATGCCAAATCTTGATCAAAGTTCAGCCGATCTTACAGCTCAAGCTCAAGCAATTGATGCAGTAATATCAAATTTAGAAGAAAATAACGAAGATGGAAGTCTAACTGGTCAAATCGAAAGTCTAAGAGCTGTTAGAGACAATCTCTACCAAGAAAGTGAAAGCGTAGCTACTGCAGGATATGCTTATAGTCAAATCTCAGAATCTCTTTCAGCCCTATCTCAAGGAGCAAGCGAGCTTAGCGGAGGAATCAGCGGGGCTTATAAGGGAGCAAGTGATATAGATGAGAAATTAAAGGCTTCATCAGATAAGATGATTACAGCTTCTAAGAGCCTTGCCGCAGGAACTGAAAAAATAAGCCAGGGATTTGACAAGAGTAATCTAGCCAAACTACAAGAATCTATAGTTATGTTAGATGAAGCTACAGGAAAGTTAAAACAAGGATCAGCTAAACTTAAGGAAGGAACTAGCCAAAATAGGGCAGGAGTTGAAAACTTAGCAGCTG
>CABQOK010000148.1 GCA_902465755.1 uncultured Anaerococcus sp. | reverse complement strand
GATGGCCTTTGATGGGATAGTTCGATATTAGAGCTATACGGGTCTTCCCGTTACAGAAGTAGAGTATGTCTGTACTTGATGAGTGCCTATGCGTGTGAACGTATATGAATTAAGGTGGTAACGCGAATTTTCGTCCTTAGTTTCCTTCGGGAAGCTGGGGACTTTTTTTATTACAATATTAGGAAGGTAAATATGATTGAGCTAAGGAATATTACAGTCGACTTTGATGGCTTTAAGGCAGTCGATGATGTAAGTATCAAAATTGAAAAACAAGATGCCTACGGGATTGTGGGCTTTTCTGGAGCGGGTAAGTCGACCCTAGTAAGGACTATCAACCTCCTCCAAAGACCTAGTGAAGGAGAGGTTATAGTAAAGGGAGAAAGGCTCCTAGACTTATCTAAGAAGGAATTGAGAAATAGGAGAAAGAAGATCGGGATGATATTCCAACACTTTAATCTTTTGAATAATATTACAGTTTTGGATAATGTAATCTTTCCAATCAAAAGAGATAAGATTCCTAAAGAAGAAAAGATAAAAAAAGCCAAGGAACTTTTAGAGCTTGTAGGAATTGGCGATAAGGCTGACTCCTACCCAAGAGAGCTTTCCGGAGGGCAAAAGCAAAGATGCGCCATAGCCCGTGCCCTTGCCTCAGATCCTGAGATTCTTCTTTGCGATGAGGCGACAAGTGCCCTAGATCCAAAGACTACCAAGCAAATTCTAGCCCTCCTTAAGGAGCTTAATGAGAAGCTTAAGCTAACTATTGTAATCATCACCCACCAGATGGAAGTTGTAAAAGACCTTTGCAACAAATGCGCCGTGATGCAAAATGGAAGGGTTATCGAAGAAGGAAATACCTTGGACATATTCTCCGACCCAAAAGAAGAACTTACTAGAGAATTCGTAGAAACTTCAACCAATGTCGAAGCTACAATAGAAGAAGTTAAGGAAAATATAGGAATCTTAAAAGAAGACGAAATCCTAGTCCAACTTAACTACAGGGGAGCGAGCACAACCGAGCCACTTATTAATGAAATCTATGATAAGTTTGGAATAAAGACCAATATCCTTGCAGCAAATATAGAATTTATCAGCCAAACACCAGTGGGTAACCTCATAGTAACATTTAAGGGATCTAACGGAAGTCTCGACGAAGTGCTTGCTTATCTAGAAGAAAGAGATGTTAGAATTAGAATTTTAGGAGGTAGAGATGGGATACTTTGATTATGCCTTATCCATATCAGATAGGATTGTAAAAGAAACTTGGGCCACCCTACACATGCTTGTCGTTTCTGCTATATTTGCAGGAATCTTTGGCCTCATACTTGGAGTAATCCTCGTTGTGACAGATAGGGGAAGAATACTAGAAAACAAAAAACTTTACTCAGTGCTTGATAAGATAACCAACACCTTTAGGGCAATCCCCTTTGTAATCTTACTTGCCCTAATTGCACCTATAACCAAGCTTATAGTTAACACCAGAATAGGTCCAACTGCAGCTATCGTTCCACTAATATTTTCTACTGTGCCATTTTTTGCTAAACAAGTCGAACAGGCTCTTGCAGAAGTAGATCCTGGAGTAATAGAAGCAGCAGAAGCAATGGGCAAGGGACCGGTTGAGATAATAGTATCAGTTTATCTAAGAGAAGGCCTTCCTTCCTTAATCAGAGCCTCATCCATAACCCTAATCTCCCTACTAGGTCTTACAGCAATGGCTGGCCTAATCGGTGGAGGAGGAATCGGAGATCTTGCCATAGCGGTAGGTTATCAAAGGTACAAGGACGATGTGGTCCTAATATCAGTAGTAATAATCTTAATCATAGTATTTATAATCCAAGGAATATCAAACATACTCATTAGAAAAACTAGTCACTAGGAGGAAATATGAAAAAAATATTTGGAATTCTATCAGCCCTAGCCCTGGTACTCCTAATCACAAGCTGTGGCGGGGCAGAGAAAAACGAAAGCAAGGAAGCTCTTAAGCTTGGAGTAGTAGGAGAGAGAAATGTCGAATACGAAGATGCCATCAAAAGATACGAGAAGGATACTGGCAAAAAGATTGAACTTGTAAGATTTAACGACTACAACCAACCTAATGATGCCCTAAAAGACGGTGACATCGACCTATCATCCTTTGCGACCTATATATTTGACCTATATATTTATAGAAGACTATAACAAAAACCAAAATGCAGAATTTACTTATCTTGCAGACACAATAATATCGCCAATGGGAGTTTACTCACAAAAAATTAAAGATATAGGAGAAATCCCTGAAGGAGGAAAGATTGCCATACCTGTTGAAGTATCAAACAATTCCAGGGCCTTATATATCCTAGAAGCTGCAGGAGTTATAAAGATTAAAGATGATAGCGGAGATTTCATAACTTTAGATGATATAGAAGAAAACCCTAAAAATATTGAATTTGTAGAGCTTCCAGCAGACCAAGTTTCAAGAGCGTTAGAGGATGTGGATGCAGCTCTAATAAACTCTGACATGGCAATGGAGGCGGGACTTTCACCAACAGAAGATTCAATCTTTCTAGAAGATCCAGAAAATGAAAGAGCCAAGAACTTTATAAATGTAATAGCAGTCAAAGAAAACAATAAAGATAACAAAGATATCAAAAACTTCATAGAAAACTATTATCTAACAGATGAAACTAAAAAGGTCATAGAAGACGAATACAAGGGAGCAGTAATCCCAATATTTAAACTAAGATAGGTTATTAAGATGAATATCTTTAATAATATAAATGTAAATTATAGGAGGAAATAATGAAAAAATTTACAAAAATCGCCCTAGCACTTGCTCTAGTCCTAGGATTTAGCGCATGTGGAGCAAACAATGAAGGAAAGCCAGAAGACAGCAAAGAGGAAGTAAAAACAGAAGAGACCTCAAAGAAGGAAGACGGAACAATCAAAATTGGTGTAGTTGGTGAATACAACGACGTCCTAAACGAAGTAATCAAAAGATACGAAGAAGGAACAGGCAAGAAGGCAGAGCTTGTAGTATTCTCAGACTACAGCCAACCAAACGAAGCTCTTCTAGCAGGAGATATCGACTTAAACGCCTACCAACACTACAAATTCCTAAACGAATTTAACGAATCAAAAGGATCAGATCTAGTAGCGATTGGAGATACAATGCTTGCCCCAATGGCCCTATATTCAAACAAGCTCAAATCAATTGACGAACTAGAAGATGGAGCAAAAATAGCCATTCCTAACGATCCAACAAACGGAGCAAGAGCCCTCTTCCTACTTCAAGAAGCAGGCCTAATCAAAGTAGAAGGCGAAGCAGGCGACCTAATAGGTCTAGACAAAGTAAAAGACAACCCTAAAAACCTAGAACTAATAGAAATGGACGCATCCCAAACAACAAGAAGCCTAGACGACTGCGACCTAGCAGCAGTAAACGACACCTTCGCCCTAGATGCAGGACTAGATAAAGAAACAGCAATATTTAAAGAAGACCCAAAAACAGAATCAGTAAAACAATACATCAACCTAATAGCAGCAAGAAAAGAAGACGAAAACAACGAAGAATACAAAGAATTCGTAAAATACTACCAAACAGAAGAAACCAAAAAAGACATGGAAGAAATAACAGAGGGAGCATGGATACCTGCTTGGTAAGCGCCGCTGATGCGCCGCTATTTCAAAGAAAATAGCGTCATCTCACTTGTTTGAAAAACAAGTGAGACTACATATGAGCAAGAATTTTCCTAAATGGGAAATTCGCAGCTACCCGCCCTGGTAGGGTCGCAAAGTAGCGAAGCGCTTTGCGATTTATTGTCTGGGGCTGTTGCAAAAGTCCCAATATAGAAAAAAGACGAGGAAACTAAACACCCTC
>CABQOK010000147.1 GCA_902465755.1 uncultured Anaerococcus sp. | reverse complement strand
TAATGTAATGCTTACCAAAGATGGAGAAAAAGCAGCTAAAATGGTAGATGACTACTTCCAAAAAATAAAGGAAGATATTCCAGAAGATGGAATAGATGTAAACTTACAAACCATAGTTGATGAACTAGAAGCTCTAGAATTATTGCTCGATAAATATATATATAGGAGTGGATTAGATGGCTAATAGAAATCCAAGCAAAAAACCTCTATTATATTATTGGTTGGTTGCTATAGTATTATTTGTAGTGATACGATTTGCACTAAATCCAATAGCACAAGATGTAGATGTAAAGGAAGTATCCTACAGCCAATTTGTTGAAATGATCGAAAATGATCAAGTTACAGAAGTATCTAAGGATGATCAAAAATATACCTTTAAGGCAAAGGTAGATGGAGATGAAAATACCTACGAAACAGGTCTATGGCAAGATACAGACCTTACAGATAGACTTCTTAAGGCAAAAGAAAGAAATGATAAGTTAATATTCTCTCAAGAGATTGAAACTAGAATGAATCCTTATCTTTCATTATTCTTGACAAGTATTTTGCCACTAGTATTCATCTGGGTAATATTCTATTTTGCCTCAAGATCTCTTACAAAGACCATGGGAGGTCGTGGCGGCGGAGACTTCATGAACTTCGGTAAGTCCAATGCCAAAATCTATGTAGAAAATAAGACTGGAAAGACCTTCAAGGACGTTGCAGGTCAAGAAGAGGCCAAAGACTCACTCAGTGAGATAGTAGACTTCCTCCATAATCCAGGCAAATACAAGGAAATAGGGGCCAAGGTTCCAAAGGGAGTGCTTTTAGTAGGACCTCCAGGAACAGGTAAGACCCTAATGGCCCAAGCCGTAGCAGGTGAAGCCAACGTGCCATTTTTCTCAATTTCAGGATCAGAATTTGTTGAAATGTTCGTAGGTATGGGTGCAAGCAAGGTCCGTGACCTCTTCAAACAAGCCAAGGAAAAAGCACCTTGTATAGTATTTATAGATGAGATCGACGCTATAGGTAAAAAGCGTGATGTAAGTGGGTATTCTGGTAACGATGAACGTGAACAAACCCTAAACCAACTTCTAAACGAGATGGATGGATTTGATGCGACTGAAGGAGTTGTACTTCTTGCAGCAACCAACAGACCAGAAATCCTAGACCCAGCCCTTACAAGACCTGGTCGTTTCGATAGGCAAGTTCAAGTAGAACTACCAGACCTTAAGGGTCGTGAGGATATCCTTAAAGTTCACGCCAAAAACATCAAAAGAGAAGACGATATCGATTATGAAGAAATCGCCAAAAGAACTGCGGGTACAAGCGGTGCTGACCTTGCAAATATAATAAACGAAGGAGCCCTTCGTGCAGTAAGAGAAGGTCGTAACAAGCTTACCCAAGAAGACCTCGAGGAATCAATCGAGACAGTAATAGCAGGTCAACAAAAGAAAAACGCTGTAATAAGCGATGATCAGAAGAAAATCATAGCCTACCACGAGGTAGGACACGCCCTAGTAGCAGCCATCCAAACCCAGAAGACTCCGGTAACCAAGATTACCATAGTGCCAAGAACTGGTGGAGCCCTAGGTTATACTATGACTGTAGATAAGGACGAAAAATATATCATGACCAAACAAGAGCTATTTGATGAGATAGTTACCTTTGCAGGTGGTAGGTCAGCCGAAGAGTTGATCTTTAATACCAAAACTACGGGAGCTTCAAATGATATAGAAAGAGCTACCGCCATGGCTAGAAATATGGTTACCATATACGGAATGGATGATGAGTTTGACTTCATGCAACTTGAGCAAATCCAAGGAAGATACCTAGGTGGCCAAAGGTCTATGATAGTATCTGATGGTACAGGTAATAAAATCGATGAAAAAGTTGCCCAAATTATAGCTAAGGCACATATGAGAGCTATAGAAATCCTTAAGGATAATCTAGATAAACTTCACGAAATATCAAACTTCCTACTAAAAGAAGAGACCATAACGGGAGACCAATTTATGGAAATCTTAAACAAAAAGGCAGTAGATACTAGTGAAAGTGAGATAAGAGAAAATACAGATGTAGACACTAAAAATCTAGATAAAGATGAAAGTGATGAAGCTATCGAAGATGAAAAAGAGAATATAAGTGAAGATAAGTTAGAAACAGACGACGATTCTTTAGAATAAGATTTTGGCTCCAGGCTTTGCTTGGAGCTTTTTCTATGGGGCAATTTAAATTATCTATGTATATAAGATTATTTAATTTAGGATCTTTTAGACTTTAAAAGCCTTCTTTGTTTGACTTATATCTTAATTATATTCATATACTCAAGTAGACTTATTCTCCAAGAACTTGTCAAATTCATAGCTTTAAATAGATTGGTAATTTCGCTTAAAGAAAAGATGAAGGGACTTAAATAATTTATTCTTCTATAAATATTGACTAAAATCTCTTTAAATTATATGATTTAAATAAGAAGTCGGTATTTAATTATAGGGATTTTTACATAAACAAAGGGGAGTAATAATGAACAAAAGCTATAAGAAAAATATAAGTTTAGAGAATTTTGTATTTATTATAATATTTTTTGGAATATTTTCCTGGATTGGCCATATTATGGGGCCTACTAATATGCTCTCAACTATAATGAACACGGCCTATAGGCTATTGATGGATACTTGCTTTTATATAATGGGAATATCTGTCATAGCAGGTGCTTTATCTAGTCTTTTTTCAGAATTTGGTTTTATTGCCTTGGTGGATGTCCTCTTATCTAAGATTATGAAACCAATTTATAATCTACCAGGAGCTTCTTCCCTGGGCATACTTAATTGCTATTTGTCAGACAATCCAGCAATCCTTACTCTTGCAGATGAAGATAATTTCAAAAAATATTTTAGAAAATTTCAAATGCCAGCCCTATGCAATCTAGGAACATCTTTTGGGATGGGCCTTATTGTTACGACAACTATGTTCTCCCTTCCTGTAGAAGGAGCTGTCAAGGCTTCTCTTATTGGAAATCTAGGTGCCTTTGTTGGATCTGTCGTATCAGTTAGGATAATGTTGAGATTTACGAAAAAGCACTACGGAACGGAGGAGATGGTAGAAGTAGAAAATGTCGAAAGTATTCCCGAAGGATCTAGGATGATAAGAGAAGGTTCTTTTGGATCTCGTGCAATAGAAGCGATTCTTTACGGAGGTAAGCGTGGAGTTGATATGGGAATTGCTATTATTCCTGGGGTTATCACAATCTGTACTATGGTAATGCTTCTTACAAATCCTATGCCAGCTAGTGGATATACAGGAGAAATTGGCGAGGGAGTAGCCTTTCTTCCTTGGTTTGGAGAAAAATTATCCTTTATCTTAAGTCCTATATTTGGATTTTCTAGTGATTCTTTCATAGCAGTTCCTATAACAGCCCTTGGCTCTGCTGGAGCTGCTATAGGTTTGGTGAAGGAATTTGCAAGTGGAGTTGCTGTTACGGGAAATGATATAGCAGTCTTTACATCAATGTGCATGTGCTGGTCAGGCTACCTGTCAACCCATATAGCTATGATGGATGCTTTAAATACAAAGGAGATGACAAGCTCTGCTATCCTATCCCACACCATAGGAGGCCTATGCGCTGGCTTCGCAGCCCATATATTTTCTGTTATACTTTTATAAAACTAAAAACAGGTAAAAAGGTGGTGTTGCAGAATAGGTAAATCTATCCTGCTCATCATCTTTATTGTGTATCTATATCAAGCTATTAGATTCTATAAAGTTTTTTAAGCTGATAATAAATTTTTCCACATTTTCCTTAAAAATAGGCTCAATTAATAAAGCTTACTATTGTAAATATTTTTTTCTTAAGCAGCTTTGTATTTTATGATTTCTAAGTTCTTATTTTCT
>CABQOK010000146.1 GCA_902465755.1 uncultured Anaerococcus sp. | reverse complement strand
TTTAGCAGTTATGGTGAATTATTACTATCTAATATTTTTATAATAATTCTTTTTATCCTGCATATATTTGCCTGCTAATGAACTTCCGTTTTTTAATCCGTCAGCCATAAGTTTGTTGAAATGAAAATCATTCTCTTTACATAAATTCTCTAATTCTCTGATTCTCTTATTTTTTCTATTATTTGAACTTAGATACTTCAAAATTTTTAATATGCCCATATTATCTCCTCTGTTTTTAGTAATAATACTACCTTGAATGTTTAAAATTTCGAGTTATTAAAAAGTTGTTCATGCTAGCATGATGGAAATATTAACTAAATATATATGTAGTTTTCGTATGATACTTTTACTCATATATATAATTATGATTTTAAATTACCAATATTGCCATCGAACAAAAGCAGGTAATTTAAGTATCTTGTAATTATTCAATAAACGTCATTTACACACTTCATATTAATAGAATTTGAAAATAATATATTAATGCGAAAATTAATATATACTAATGTTCTTAACTCAATTAGCTTTAAAAACTTATTTAGTATGGTATTTTTTAAGAATATATTTAGAAATTTTTATATAATTTCTAATCCATCAAATTCTCACGCACATATTGGATAGCCATGAAGTTATCGGCCATGGTTTCTACTAGGCTCATGTAGTAGAGGAGTTGGGCGTTTTTTCTGTTGGAGAGGAGAGTCTTTTCTGTGTTTAGGCTCGAGATTTCTTCTCCTGTGGTTAGGATTATGGTTGATCCTTGGATTTTGTCTACGTATTTGACGTTGACGAAGCCCCTCTGTTGGTCGTCATACTTGCTCTCACGGATCTTGAAAGCAAAGAAGACGTGGTCCTTGTCGATGACGTAGGGGTAGTTTCTTTTGATCTGAGTTTTGGCTTTGATTTTTTTATCAACGAGCTTCTTACTCTTTCCCTTCCTGTCGTAGGAGTTTTTGAGGAAGTGGGTGGGACTTCTCTTATCGATCTCGATGGTGTCTGTGTAGTAGATTCGAGAGACTATCCCCACCCTTTCCATAGGTTCAGGCAGAATGGCCAAGATTTCTCTTTTCATTACAGCCTCCTTTCAGACATTAATAGTTTTTATAAAATATAAAAAGACAGTTAATGTACTTTAATTATACAGGAGATAGGAAGCCTTTGCAAGAGAGGTTTTGCTTTGCCTATAGATGGTGTGAACTGCTATAATTCAAAGTTTGTAATTAATTGCACTTTTAATATAACACATGAGACCTCTCCACTGCGGTCGAGAGATCTATTAATTTATCTACCATCAAGCGGAGTCGAGATATCTCGAAAAACATTATGTAATTTGTTTTAAAGAATTCCTTACTCGCCACCTCGACAGAGCTTCCACGGGGAAGCGACGAGAGGTCTACAGAACCTTGGGACGTGTTTGGTTTTAGAATTTGTTATTTAGGTAATTACTTAGATAACTTAATCTTTATTATATGCATGTCATCATAGACTGTAGATCTCTCACATTCGTTCGAGATGGCGTAACTGTTATTTGAGTTTCTCTCAATGTATATTCTATAATTTGAATATAGATTTAATGCGAGAGGCTTCTCCAGTCCTCTATTAGCCGGACGGGCTTGTTTCGAAGCAAGGTAGCCCTCTTGTTGGGCCACTGTTTGTCTGGAAGGCAAATGGTGTAGTGACTTTTGTTTCTTAGGAACAAAAGTCAAAAGAACGGCGAATGGCGTTCTAATAATTCTAGAGAAAACTTTGTTTTCTTACCTCTTATGTCTAATGGGTCTGGCCACAATGAACGAAGTGAATTGATGGCAGAGTGCCGGACAGTCGGGCTTCGATTTTGAAAAAATCGAATAGTGGGACTTATTTGAAAAATAAGTCCCAAGAACTCGAAGAGTTCACAATCAAGGCTTTGCGTATATGAGGTCCTCCCATAGCCGGATAGGCTGTCCTCCACGAGCCGGACGGGCTTACTTCTGAATCCGCAAACTACCGTCGAGCGTGAGTTGCGATATCTTCTTTAAGGGGGATTTTGACTTTGAGTAAGAAGAGATAAGGATATTTTCTATAAAATTTTAGAATAATCCAAATTTTTCCCATCTCCTCTTATATTTATCTTAATTTTATGTTAAAATATATATAAGTGTAAACGTTAACTTATGGGTTGACTATAAACGTGATATGTTACATGTTATAACTTTAGGAGTTAGGATGAGTATTTTACTAAAAAATGCAAAGATTATAGAAGAAGGAGAGTACATCCTTCGTGATATTTATATAGATGATGAGAAGATAAGTGAGATCAGTGACGAGATTAATCGAAGTGCCGATAGGGTGATTGATTGTAAGAATCTTCTTACTTTGCCTGGTGGGGTGGATGTCCATACGCATTTGTCTCTGGATTTGGGCAAGTTTATTTCGATTGATGATTTCTATACGGGAACTAGGGCTGCAAGCTACGGCGGGACTACTTCTATTGTAGATCATATAGCCTTTGGTCCGAGAGATTCTCTCGTAGGGGAGATGATTGATAAGTATCACCAGATGGCAGAAGGAGCTGCTGTGATTGATTATTCTTTCCATGGAGCTATACAAAAGGCAAGCGATGCCATTCTTGATGAGATGGAAAGGCTTTTTGATGAAGGGATTGTTTCTACTAAGATCTATACGACTTATGGAGGCAAGCTCGATGATGATAAGATGCTTAAGGTTCTTAGAAGGGCCAAGGAGACTGGAACGGTAGTTTGTGTTCATTGTGAAAACGATGGCATGATAGCTGAGCTTAGGAAAGAGGCGGAAGAGGCTAAGAATCTCGCTCCGATTTTTCACGCCAAGACTAGACCTGCCGAGGCAGAGGCTGAAGCTATTAATAGGCTTATTTATTTAAGCGAGCTTGCAGGCTTTCCTAAACTTTATATAGTCCACACTTCTTCAAAGCTAGGTCTTGAAGAGATTAGAAATGCGAGAAAACGTGGAGTGAAGAACCTCTACTGCGAGACTTGTACCCAGTATTTGACCTATACGGACAAGAAGTATGAGGAAGGCGGCCCAAGCGAAGGGGTCAAATACATTTGTGCTCCCCCTCTTAGGAAAGATACGGATGTAGAGGCCTTGTGGGAGGGAGTAGCTGATGGGACCGTCGATGTTATAGCAACTGATCATTGTCCTTTCTATTACGAAAGCGAGAAGCTTCCTTACAAGGATGATTTCCTAAATGCTCCCGGAGGGATTCCAGGAATCGAGGAGAGGATGGAAGTTGTCCTTACAGAGGGAATCCGCAGGGGGATTGATCCAGGAAGGCTAGTGGATTTACTTTGTACTAATCCTAGTGAGATTTTCGGTCTTTCTTATAGGAAGGGGACGATTGAAGTCGGTAAGGACGCAGATCTTGTTGTATTTGATGAGAAGACTTACACGATTAGTCAGGAAAATAGGCACTCTGCTTGCGATTATACGACCTATGAGGGCTTTGAGTCTGACTTAAAGACTAAGCTTGTAATAGCAAGGGGTCAAGTGATTTTGGAAGATGGTAAATACTACGGCGAGAAGGGCCGAGGGAAATTTATAGATAGGAAGTTTATTTAGGTGATTTATGACAAATATATTGGTAGGAGATAGGATTAAGGATACTGATCCTATAATTGTTAAGATAAATGGCAAAAAATACGAGACCTATGAGGATAAGACTCTTCTTAGGTTCTTGCGTGATGACTTACATATTACTTCAGTAAAGGACGGTTGTTCCCAAGGTGCTTGCGGAACTTGTACTGTCCTTGTCGGAGATAGCAAGAAGCTTTCTTGCACCCAGAAGCTTTCTAAGCTTAAGGATGAGGAAATCCTTACCATAGAAGGTCTTACTGAACTTGAGAAGAAGGCTTTCGTCCATGCCT
>CABQOK010000145.1 GCA_902465755.1 uncultured Anaerococcus sp. | reverse complement strand
AAAAATCCTTACGAGGCAGAAATAGATGATAAGGACTTTGTGATTCATTCTGTTACCAGGCAGGAGTTTATTAAGGACGTCTTTAGGAAAGTAGAAGAGCTTAGAGAGGCCAACATAATAAGCTTAGGAATATGCAGTCTCGAAGAAGACAATGGGATTTTTAGGATTGGCAATGATATCCTAGATCTAACCAAAAGTGAGATAGCAATTTGCTCGATTCTAATTAAGAATATGGGAAGTATCTTAAGCAAGGAAGAGATTGTAGATGAGATGGCCAAAAAAGGCTTTGACACGACTGAAAGGTCAGTCAGAGAGTACATAAGAAAGATTAGAAGTCAATTTAAAAAAGCAAAGCTCAACCCTATAAAGACCGTAAGCAAGAAGGGCTACAAGTGGGTCTTAGATAAGTGTGAAAACGAATAGCATTATTCTTGCAAAGGATCTTTTCTGGGGTATGATAAAATTAAGAAATAAACTAAATAAAATCGCTTAGGCGATATCTTCAGGGAAAGGTGCAATTCCTTAACCGGCGGTAAAGTCCGCGAGTCTATTTGACTGAATTGGTGAAATTCCAATACCGACAGTAAAGTCTGGATGAAAGAAGGTTAATAATAATCTGCTTTTTTTGCCCTGATATCGGGCATTTTTTATTGCCCATAAGGAGGAAGTATGAATAGAAGTAAGACATTTAGTTTAAACTCAGTTGTTAAAGTGGGTATCTTGGCAGCTTTTGCCTATGTATTGATGTTTATCCAGTTTCCAATACCAATCGCCCCACCTTTTATGAAAGTTGACCTAGCTGATGTGCCAGCCCTTATAGGTGGCTTTGCTATGGGACCTTGGTATGGTGTTTTAATCCAACTTATCAAAAATATATTAAATCTAACCAAGACTACTACAGGGGGAGTTGGAGAGCTTTCTAACTTTATAGTCGGAGCAGTTTTTGTCTATGTTTCATCAAGTATTTATAAAAACAGAAAGACTAAAAAGACAGCTATCTTTTCTCTAGCTCTAGGCGTTGTTGCAATGACAGCAGTTGCTACGCTTTCAAATGCCTTTATAGTTTTCCCAACTTATGCTAAGGTTATGGGCCTTGACCTAAATGCCTTTGTGGGTATGACTGCTAAGTCAAATGGTCTAGTTAAAAGCTACTTTAGCCTAATGCTTTTATCTATTGCACCATTTAATATTGTAAAAGGTTTCGTAGCAAGTTTTGTAACAGAATTAATTTACAAAAGAGTTTCCCCAATCATCAAGAGAGGCTAATAGGAGATTCTTAAGCTCAATCATTATGGTTGGGCTTTTTTTATTGGCCTGTCTTTAGTATAATAGAAGCTAAGAGGAATTATGATTATTAAAAACTTAGAAGAATTAAAAAAATTTGCGAATAAATTCGCTTCTCTGTTAAAGGAGGGCGATGTTATAAATCTTAAGGGAGATATGGGAGCGGGAAAGACTACTCTAACCGGTTATATATCAGAGTACTTTGCCATAGAGGACTCTTCTTCTCCTACTTTTGCCCTTGTAAATATATATGAGGGTGATAAGAAGATCTATCACTTGGACCTTTATAGATTTGATGAGCCAGAAGAGATCTTCGATATAGATTTCGAGGAGTATTTCTATCCAGAAGATGCTATAACAATCTTAGAGTGGGCAGAAAATGTAAGGCCTTACTTGCCTGAGGATATGATAGATATAAAGATAGAAAAACTAGGCGAAAATGAGAGAGAGATTACAATTGACGATAGGTCAATTAGAGGAAGTGAAATAAATGAATATTTTAGCAATTGATACATCTACAATGATTTCGACCGTTACTGTGTCAGATGGGGTGGAGATTATTGGAGATTTTAATGTCAACCAACAAAAAACTCACAGCGAATCCTTGGTTCCGATGATTGAGACCTTATTAAATTTTTTGGGGATGAAGGTAGAAGATATAGATAAGTTCGTTATTAGTAAGGGACCAGGATCATTTACAGGCCTTAGAATAGGGATGACTATAGCAAAGACCCTAGCCCAAGCTACAGGTAAGGATCTTGTCGCTATATCAACTCTCCTTGCCCTTGCTAACAACTCATCTTCAGCGAGATGTAAGGTCCCAATGATAGATGCTAGGGGTAATAGGGTCTATGCAGCGGTATTTGACAAGGACTTTAATGAAGTGATTAAAGAAGATTTATACACCATAGATGACTTTGCAAACAGGGTAAATGACCTAGCAAGTGATGTTGAGCTTATTGGAACTTTGAATGAAAAATACGAGGATAAGTTTGAAAAAGCTATAAATCTTCCTTTAAATTTCAATAATTCTATAGGAAGGTCTCTGGTAAAGATTGCTATAGAGGAAGATTTTCCGAAAAAAGAACTTTACGAGATTGTCCCAAACTACCTTAGAGCCAGCCAGGCAGAAAGAGAGTTAGCTAAAAATGATAAGAAGGATGGAAATAAAGGACGCCGATAGGGTTTACGAGATTGAAAATGCTTCATTTTTTGAACCATGGACAAAGAAGAATCTTATAAAAGAGCTTACTGCCAATTCCTTGTTAAAGCATTATGTCTATGAGCTAGATGGCGAGATAGTGGGCTTTTACATAGCGAGTAAGGTCCTAGACCTTGTGGAAATCTTTACCATAGCAGTAGATGAAGACTTTAGAAAGCGCGGCATTGGAAGAAAACTTCTCTCTCATCTTATAGAAAATAGTAAGGCGAGTGGGGCTAGGGAAATATGGCTAGAAGTTTCTGTCAAAAACTTTAAGGCTATAGAACTTTACGAAAAGTTTGGCTTTGAAAAAGACGGTATTAGGAAAAACTATTATCAGAAACTAGGAGAAGATGCCTACAATATGAAAAGGAAATTATATGAGTGATTTTTATACTATGGGAATCGAGACAAGCTGTGACGATAGCTCTGTTGCGATTCTTAAAAACGATAGAGAAGTATTGGTAAATCTTATATCATCACAGATTGATATTCATGCACTTTTCGGAGGAGTCGTGCCAGAGATTGCAAGCAGAAAGCATCTTGAGGCCATAAATCCCCTCATAGAGAAGGCCTTAACCGATACAAACTTAAACTATGAAGATATAGATCTTATATCAGTAACCAAAGGACCAGGGCTTATGGGATCGCTCTTGGTTGGGATTTCAGCAGCCAAGGGTCTATCTCTTGCGACAGGGACTCCTCTGATTGGAGCTAATCACATGCAAGGTCATATTTGTGCCAACTATTTATCAAATAAGGACTTAGAGCCTCCATTCATAAGCCTAGTGGTATCCGGAGGCCATACCTACCTATGCAAGGTTAACTCCTATACCGACTATGAAGTAATCGGGAAAACTTTGGATGATGCAGCAGGTGAATCCTTCGATAAGGTTGCAAGAAAAATTGGACTCGGCTATCCAGGAGGCCCAAAGATCGATAAGCTTGCGAAAGAAGGCAATAAGGACGCTATTGACTTTCCTAGGGTGATGCTTGAGAAGGGATCCTACGATTTTTCCTTCTCAGGCCTTAAGACAGCCGTCCTAAACTACGCCCACAAGATTGAACAAAGGGGAGAAGAAGTAAACAAGGCTGACCTTGCAGCAAGCTTTCAAGAAGCAGTTGTCGATGTCTTAGTGGATAAGTCCATGATGCTTCTAAAAGAGACAGGGCTTAAAAAATTTGCCGTAAGCGGAGGAGTTGCCGCTAACTCTAGACTTAAGGATAGACTTAAGGAAGAGTGTGACAAGGAAGGTATCAAATTCTACCATCCTTCTATAATCCTCTGCACAGATAATGCGGCAATGATTGCCATGGCGGGTTTCTTAAATTATAAAAACGGAGCTGTAGACGATAATTTCATGAAAGTCTACCCGAATTTGGAATTATGATATGCGAAAGAGAAATAAGAGAGAAAGAAATCTCATAAAAAGATACAACAATCTAGTAAAACTAAGTA
>CABQOK010000144.1 GCA_902465755.1 uncultured Anaerococcus sp. | reverse complement strand
GCAAGATTAGACAGACATCAATCTATAAAGCCGCTTTTAGAAAATGGTTATGCTACAGTTACAATTGGATATATTGGAATCTACGAAGCAAGTGTACTTACAACAGGCGAAAGTCATACTAGTAAGCGTGGCCACGACTTTGCTATGAAGATTATGGAAGTCCTAAATGAGAAGAAGAAAGAATGGAGTAAGGAATATGGTATCGCCTTCGCAGTGTATGGAACTCCAGCAGAAAGCTTAACTCATAGATTTGCTTCAATAGATAAAGAGAGATTTGGAAGTATAGAGAATGTCACCGACAAGGGTTACTATACAAACTCCTTCCATGTAGATGTGAGAGAAGATATTTCTGTTTTTGATAAGTTTGACTTCGAATCAGAATTTCAACAATTATCGACAGGTGGATGTATCTCCTATGCAGAAATCCCTAACATGACTAGTAATATTAAGGCCGTGATGACCATGGTAAAATATATTTATGATCACATTCAATATGCGGAATTTAACACAAAGTCAGACTATTGCGCTGAGTGTGGATATGATGGAGAAATCCTCCTAGATGATGATAACAATTGGTATTGCCCAAACTGTGGCAACAAAGATAGAAACACTCTTACTGTAGTTAGGAGAACCTGCGGTTATCTAGGTGAAAACTTCTGGAACGAAGGTAGAACAAAAGAAATAAAAGCAAGGGTTCTTCACATATGAGATATGCTCAAATAAGAAAATATGACGTTGCAAATGGTCCTGGAATCAGGACCTCTTTTTTCCTATCAGGTTGCGATAGAAATTGTAAGAATTGCTTTAATAGAGATTATATGGATTTTAACTTTGGAAGAAAGTGGGATAATAAGGCACTAATGGAAGTTATTTCCTATCTTAAGCTTGATGAAGTCGAGGGTCTTACAATTCTAGGAGGGGAACCTTTTGAAAGTCCAGAGGGGCTATTACAAGCCATAATCGATATAAGAAAACAAACAGATAAGTCCATTTGGGTTTATAGTGGATTCAAATTTGAAGTTTTAGAGAAAATAAAACTATCAAGACAAATTCTTGAACAAATTGACGTTCTAGTCGATGGTGAATTTATAGAAGAATATAAAGATTTGACGTTGGATTTTAGAGGATCTAGCAATCAAAGAATAATAGACGTAAAATCCTCCCTAAAATATAAAGATATTATCCTTCTGGATGGGTATAAATAATAAAAAGAGGAGGAATTATGAATAAAAACAAAAAAATGAAAGGATTTTCAGCAATAATTGCTGTAATTGCAATAGCTGTAATCTTATTAATAGCGATTGTGCCAACATATAACAATCTAGCTACTTCAAGAGAAAATGTGAATAAAGCCTATGCCCAAGTTCAAAATGTTGTACAAAGAAGGGCAGACCTTATACCTAACCTTGTAAATACTGTAAAAGGCTATACAGATCACGAGGAAGATACTTTAACCAAGGTCACTAATGCAAGGGCTGGAGTACAAAATGCTAACAGTCCAGAAGAGCTTGCAGAAGCTAACGAAGAGTTAACAAGAGCTGTAGGAGATATTAACGTGGTAGTTGAAGCTTATCCTGAGCTTAAGGCAGATACTCAATTTGTTGCTTTGATGGATGAGCTTGCTGGTAGTGAAAATAGGATTTCAGTTGAAAGGAAAAACTATAACGAAGCCTGTCAGGAATTTAATAGCAAGCTTGTAAGATTTCCAACTAATATAATAGGAAAGATTACAGGATTTAAACAAGCAGAATATTTCCAAGCAAGTGAAAGTGCCCAAGAAGCACCTACTGTAGATTTCAATAAATAGGAGATGTTATGGAAAAGGCCAAAAGAATAAAATTAAATATAATCATGCTGATTATCTTCTGCCTTTTTCCAACTCTTGCTCGAGCAGATGATATATCTAGCAAGATAAATGATTATTATTACGATGAACTTTCGATTTTAGATGAAAGTACCAAAGAG
Source organism: uncultured Anaerococcus sp. (assembly GCA_902465755.1). GTDB lineage: Bacteria > Bacillota > Clostridia > Tissierellales > Peptoniphilaceae > Anaerococcus. The sequence continues at coordinate 2,043 of CABQOK010000144.1, read as the reverse complement.
AATATCAGAAAGACCAATAGAGAACTAGAAAGTAAGACAGGTGCTCAGATACTAGTCCTAAGCCTTAATAATCCAGATGGCCTAGAGGGTATGGATTATGGAAGCGATTTATTTAACGAACTAAAAATCGGAGATAAAGTAAAAGATAATGGAGTCTTGATTTTATTTCTAGAAAATAAAAATACAGATCAAAGAGAAATCGCAATTATACCAGGATATGGTCTAGAAGGAATACTAAATGATGGTAAAGTTGGTAGAATAATAGACAACTTTATGTTGGATTATTTCAAAAATGGCCAGTATTCAGAAGGTATTAATGAAGGTTTCAATGCAGTAGTTAGTCAAGTTTTAAGTGAATACGATATCAGTCTGGATGGTAATTACGAAGCTTATCAAGAAGAACTAGAATCCGACGGTGGGATTAGTATGTTCGAGATATTATTTATAATAATAGTATTTATATTAATTTCAAATATGTTTACTAGAATAAGACGTGGACCTTCTTCATATTATAGAGGAAGAAGAAGAAGAAACTACCCAGGTTGGTATGGTAGAAGTTTCTGGAATGATAACGATGATGATCCCTTCTCAGGTTGGTCTTCTGGTGGAGGATTTTCTGGAGGCGGCTTTTCTGGCGGAGGTGGAAGCACCGGTGGCGGAGGAGCTAGCAGAAAATTTTAATCTAAAAGGAGTTTGCTTCAAACTACAAGAATGCAAACTCCTTTTTTCTTTATTTCATTTTTGGTATTAGTCTTTCATATATTAATAAAAGTAATATATAATTTATTATAGCATCTGGTATAACTTTAATGGCTCTGCCTGCTAAAAGAACTTTATAAGGAGTTCCATATAGTTGTGTTAACCACAAGGGTGTCAACAAACCATGATTAATCCCATATACAAATATTATAACAAGAAGAATTAAAACTTTATTAGATATGTCTTTTCTCTTGCCATACTTAAACATAATGCCAGGTACCATTCCAGTTAGAACAGCTCCTAAGGTAAAGCCAGGATGATAGGCTCCTCCTAAATTAATCATAATTCCTATGAGATCAGCTGCAAGTCCCGATAGGGCTCCTAGCAAGGGACCAAATAGTATTCCTGAAAGCATAAGAGGTAAGGTACCAAAAGATATTTTTATATCCTGTGTAAGTTGGATACCTAAGATCCTCGATAAAATTATGCTTAGTGCTGTTAACATCGCTGCCTTAACTAAATTATTTATTAGTATTTTATTTTTCATAAATCCCCTTTCTATCAGAGGTCAGCGGTTGCGATAAAGAATCATGCATTCGCTTCGTTTAAGAACGACAACCCATTTCTTAACACTTAATGCTCTTTATCTACTCTGATACTACTATTATAAACTAAATAGCTAAAAAATAGAAGGGAAGTTGACCTTTTTATTTACTTTTTACAAGAAATCCTTGTTTTTCTAATGTTTCAAACATCTTACCACGATTTTTTATAAGAGATCCTTGTTTTTTAGGGATTTGTAGGGAGAAGGAATCACTTCTTCTATTAGCATCTCTTAGATCATAATAAGTAGTCATTTCCTTGTCATAATCTTTAATCTTCTCGTTATAATTATCAAAAACCTTATAAGAATTTTCGAAAGCCTTAAGCTCTATCGGCATTCTTGGCTTAAGTTGAGGATTTTGGTTAGGGTAGCCAAAGCCTAGTCCTACAGCAGGATAGGTAAGTTTAGGGAGATTTAGTAAGTCTATTACCCTTTGAGTATCATTGTGAATATTTCCAAAATAATTTGTTCCAAGTCCCAAGGATTCGCAAGCGGCAACGACATTTTGGGCTCCAATAATCGCATCTGTGAAGGCTTGAATAAACTTATCGAAGCTAATCATCTCGTCGTTTTCAACTCCATTTTCCTTGGCTATAGAGTAATTCCTATATAGATCAGCTACGAAAATCCATAACTCTGGTGCCCTTCTCATATATTCTTGATTACCATTATCGGCTAGTTGATCTTTAATATTTTGATCAGTAATTCTAACTATTGAAAACATCTGCATTCCATTAGAT
>CABQOK010000143.1 GCA_902465755.1 uncultured Anaerococcus sp. | reverse complement strand
GAGAGAAGAGCTAAAGGCTGAAGAAGCAGAAAACAGAAAAGAAGCTGAAGCTCTTAAGGAAAAAATCGAAGCTTTAACAATCACAAAACAAGTTAGAGTTGGAGAAGACGACAAATTATTCGGTTCAGTTACAAACAAAGACATTGCAGAAAGTCTAGCAGAAGAAGGAATCGAAATCGACAGAAAGAGAATTGAAGGCGTTGAAAATATAGAAGGCCTTGGAGAATTTACTCTTAATGCTAGACTTTATGAAGGAGTAAATGCTGATCTTAAAGTTAATGTAGTAGCTGAGGAAGCTTAATGACTGAGGGCCTAAGGCCCCTGCCAAACGACTTCTTAGCAGAACAAGCTATAATCGGAAGTATCCTCGCCAAAAACGAGACTTTCGATAGTGTAAATCAAATTATTAAACCTGTAGACTTTTACGATTCTAGGACTCAGAGGATATATAAATCCATCCTAAAGATGTTTGAAAAAGACATCAAGGTAGATGAGATTTCTCTTATATCCCAGTTAAAGAATGAAAATATATTACAAGAAGTTGGAGGGGAGGAGTTTATCACTGAGATTACCCTCTCCTCATTTTATACTCCAAATATCGATACATATGCCAAATCAGTCAAGGAAAAATCTATTCTAAGAAGTCTAATAGGGGCGAGTGAGGATATTATCGATCTAAGCTACAGGCACGATGACAAAATCGACTCTATTTTATCAGAAGCAGAATCCAAAATATTTGAAATATCTCAGGACACCCACAACAAGGGCCTTGTTAGATTATCTGAAACCATGAGCGAAACCCTCCAGATGATAAATGAACTAACCCTATCTGACGGAGAGATTACTGGAGTAACTACAGGTCTAGAGACAGTAGATAACAAGCTATCAGGACTTCAAAAATCTCAGCTTATCCTTCTTGCAGCCCGTCCTGCCATGGGTAAGACTGCCCTAGGGCTTACTATTGCATGGAATGCTTGTAAGGCGGATAAGTCTGTTGCTTTTTTCTCTCTTGAGATGAGTACCTACCAGCTTAACCAGAGGCTTTTGTCTATGGTATCTATGGTGAATCTCGAAAATATTATAAGCGGTTCCATAAGAGATGAGGACTGGCAGCTTCTAATCCATGCTACCAAAGAGATTACCAGTAAGGATATATATGTTGACGAAACTCCAGGAATAACCCTATCTGAGATGAGAAGTAAGCTTAAAAGACTAAAGGCTGAGTCAGGCCTTGACCTTGTTGTAATCGACTATCTACAGTTGATGCAGGCTGATGGTAGACAAGAAAATAGGCAAAATGAAATCGCTTCAATTTCTAGAGGACTAAAGTCCCTATCAAAGGAGCTTAACTGTCCTATTTTATCCCTAGCCCAGCTTTCTCGTGAGGCCGATAAGAGAGCAGACCATAAGCCAATCCTATCAGATTTAAGAGAATCAGGTGCAATCGAGCAAGACGCCGATGTCGTTATGCTCTTATATAGGGAAGATTATTACGACGAAGAAGACAATCCAAATGTAGCAAAGCTAATTTTTGCCAAGCACAGAAATGGTGCAACTGGAACAGTAGAGCTATTTTTCAACAAGCCATGTACCACCTTCAGAGACTTTACCAATAGAGAAAAAAATGAATAGAATATATCTCGAAAAGATTGATATCGAAACAGCCTTTTTAGTTAAAGAGTGGACAGACTTCAAAGACCCAAGGCTTGTTGGCTACAATTATTCCTCCCTATCTGATTTTGAAATAAAAATCTGGTATGGGTCTATCACTACACCGAGGAAGAAATATTTTGCAGTCAAAAGATATGAAGATGATAGATTCATAGGTTTTATAGGTCTTAAACAAATTAATCCAATCACTAAAAGAGCAAAGCTTGGCATAGTCTTTGACAGTGCCTATACGTCGATGGGCTATGGATCTGAAGCTATTGATTTACTTTTATCTAAGGCCTTTAGTGTCTATAAATTAAAGGAAGTAAGTCTTGATGTAAATTTATTTAATGAAAGAGCATACAAGGCTTACAAAAATTGTGGCTTTAAAGATGATTATGAATCGACAGAAGTTTTTGAAAATCAAGACATAGACTTTGACGAAAGGTATTTTACTTACAAATCAGGACTAATTTATTCGAAAATATTAACTATGAAAATAAAAAAGGATGACTACTATGGACTTTAAGATGCAAGATTTAAAACTAGATATGGGAACTACTCCTATAGAGAATATGTTCCTAAATACCTATGTGCAAATGGCAGATGGAGACCAACTTAAGGTCTATCTTTTGATTTATAAAGATTGCTACAACTACCGAAGGGTAGACAGTGCGAAGATTAAAAGACAACTTAGATTTTCCGATGAAAGATTCGATAAAGCGGTGGACTTTTGGGTTAATATGGGAGTATTTAGACAAAAGAGAGCCGACAACGGGACTGATTTTATAGAAATTGTTTCCTTAAGACAAATGTATTTTGGTAATAGTGAGGATAATCAGTCAACAGAAGCTGCCTACGACCTTGCCCAAAGAAAGTCAATTATGTTTTCAAATATTGAAACAATGATAGGAAGAAGTCTAACTCCAGCGGATATTACTAGGATCCAAGAGACAATCCTTGAATATAATTGTGATCCAGAGCTTGTTACAGAAGCCTTTAGGCAGGCTAAGGCAAGTGGTAATGTGGATGTAAAATATGTGATGGGATTTGTAAAAACATGGCGCGACCAAAATATTAAAAGCCTAAATGATCTTAGGATGAAAGAGGAAAGAGATAAACTCGTAAGGAAGAGGTCTCCTCGTAAATATAGGAGAAATCCCGCCTCAGCTAAGAAGGAAGCAAGCGATAATGACGAGATTTCATCATTTATCCAAAGAAGAAAAGAAGAAAGATTCAATAGAATTATAAACCAAAGGGGTGAGGATAATGACTCCTAGTCAAAAAGCTAGCGCCATTCTTGAAGAAAGAAGGAAGACTGATAAAAGAAATCAGCAAAAAAGAATTAGAGAAGTCTATGATAAGCTCCCGCAGATTAAAAGCTTGGATAAACAAATAAAAGAAATTGGCTTTACAACTCTTTCGCTCATTGCAGAAGGAGTCAACACTAGGGATTTGGAAAGTAAAATAGATCAGCTAACTAAGGAAAAAAAGAGGATTCTAAAAGAAAATGGCTATCCCCTAGACTATATGGATATGCGTTATTTCCATGACAAATGTAAGGATACTGGTTTTATTGGAAGAAAAATGTGCTCTTGTAGGAAACAATTAATAATCGATCAGAAGTACGACCAATCCAATATCAAAAGCCAAATCACCGAAGAAAACTTCCAGTCTTTTAATATAAATCTATTTTCTAAAAATACTAACAGGGTCTATGGAGTTAGCCCCTATGAAAATATGGAATATATAATCAGAGAGGTTAGAAAATATATAAATAACTTCGCTTTCGAGACTAGAAATATTTATATCTACGGAGATGTTGGCAGGGGAAAGACTTTTCTAATCAATTCCATAGCCAAGGAGATCCTAGATAGGAACTTTTCTGTAGTCTATATGACTTCTACCAAACTCTTTAAATTCCTAAACGACTATCATTATGCCTTCGAGGATAGGAGAGAAAATCTAGAAGAAAAGTACAGGTTGATATTCGATTGTGACCTTTTAATCATAGATGACTTGGGAGCTGAGTCTACCCGTCCAGCAGACAGATCCAATCTCTTCGATGTGGTTAACGAAAGGATGAATGATGGTAGGCCTATAATATTTTCATCCAATATAGATGAAGAAGGACTAGAAGAGATTTACGGGCCTAGGATTTTCTCGAGAATTATGGGCAATAATAGCAGGATTTTTGAAATATTTGGAGAAGATTTAAGATTGAGGTAAAAATGCTTGTTGTAGATAGTAAGACTATGAAAAAAATTGACCAATATGCTATAGATGTACTTAAGGTTCCTTCGATTTGCTTAGTAGAAAGGGCAGCCCTTGCTGTGATTAAAAATATTAATCTAGATGTAAGAAATTCCTTTGCTATTGTTGTAGGAGTGGGTAATAACATAGAGCAAA
>CABQOK010000142.1 GCA_902465755.1 uncultured Anaerococcus sp. | reverse complement strand
CAAGTCTTGGGTCAAATCTCCATAAGTGCCAGTAACCAGCATCTACAGCTTGTTTTTCTCTGTATTGTGATTTACCCATACCCATTCTGATACCGTGGTTGATACATGGTGCATAAGCTATAACTAGTGATGGACCATTGTAGCTTTCAGCTTCTTTAAGAGCCTTAAGTGTTTGGTTTTGGTTAGCACCCATAGCTACTTGTGCACAGTATACATAACCGTAAGAAGTCATCATTAGACCAAGGTCTTTCTTTCTTACCTTTTTACCAGCGGCAGCAAATTGTGCTACTGCAGATAATGGTGTAGCTTTAGAAGATTGTCCACCTGTGTTAGAGTAAACTTCTGTATCGAATACAAGGATGTTGATGTCTTCACCACTTGCTAGTACGTGGTCAACTCCACCGAATCCGATATCGTAGCTCCATCCGTCACCACCAAAGATCCAGATAGATTTTTTAATCATGTAATCTTTTAGTTGGAAGATCTTATCAAGTAGGTCTTTACCTTCTTCGCTATCTACTGTTTCTTCTTTTAGTTTCATAATCTTAGCTGTTGCTTCTTTAGAAGTATTAACAGTTTCTTTTCCTTCTAACCAAGCCTTAAATGCTTCGTTAAATGGTGTATCAAGACCAAGTTCTAGGAATTTGTTCATGTATGTTTCAAGTAATGACTTGTTAGCATCTGCTGCAAGCTTCATACCATAACCGTATTCAGCAGCATCTTCAAATAATGAGTTACCCCAAGCTGGACCTTGTCCACAAGAGTTCTTTGTGTAAGACATAGCTGGTGCACTTGCTCCCCAGATTGATGAACATCCTGTAGCATTCGCAATGTACATTCTATCACCAAATAGTTGTGTTACAAGTTTAGCGTAAGGTGTTTCACCACAACCTGCACAAGCACCTGAGAACTCTAGTAATGGTTGTTTGAATTGGCTACCCTTTAGAGTCATTGGATCCATAACATCTTCTTTGTATCCAACTTCTTCGTGAGCGTAGTACCAATTATCTTTTTCTTTTTCAACTTCATCTTCGAATGGTTTCATTAGAAGAGCTTTTTCTGGAGCTGGACATACATCTGCACAGTTTCCACATCCAGTACAGTCTAATGGAGAAACTTGGATTCTAAATTCGTATCCTTCCATGCCCTTACCAATAGCTTTTTTAGTTTCAAAGCCTTCTGGTGCGTTTGCCTTTTCTTCTTCTGTTACTAAGAAAGGTCTAATTACTGCGTGAGGACAAACATATGAACATTGGTTACATTGAATACAGTTGTCTATTTGCCATTCTGGAACGTTAAGAGCGATACCTCTCTTTTCGTATTGAGTTGTACCTGATTCGAATGCTCCATCTTCTCTACCAACGAATGCTGATACAGGGATGTCGTCTTCTTTTTGCTCAAGCATTGGTTTAACAATTTCTCTGATGAATTCTGGAAGTTCTCTTTCTTCTTTCTTTTCATCAACAGCATCTTTCCATGCTTCTGGCACTTCTACTTTGTGCATTGCGTCGATTCCGCTATCAACAGCTTTGTAGTTCATGTTTACAATGTCATCACCCTTGTGACCATAAGATTTAACTATAGAGTCTTTTAGGTAATTAACAGCATCTTCTAATGGAATTACATCAGCTAGTTTAAAGAATGCAGATTGCATGATCATGTTTGTTCTAGAACCTAGACCAATTTCAGCTGCTAAGTGAGAAGCATCTATTGTATAGAATTCTACATCATGTTCAGCAATGTAGCGTTTCATGTTTGCTGGTAAGTGTTCTTCTAATTCTTCATCTGTCCAAGCACAGTTTAGTAAGAACTTACCACCGTCTTTTAGACCTTTGAGTAGGTCATATTGGTTAACATAAGCTACCTTTGAGCAAGACATAAAGTCAGCCTCATCAAGTAGGTATGTTGATCTGATTGGGTCTTTACCAAATCTTAAGTGAGAAACTGTTAGACCGCCTGATTTCTTTGAGTCATAGTCAAAGTAACCTTGTGCGTACATGTCAGTATTATCACCGATAATCTTGATAGCTTGTTTGTTAGCTCCAACAGTACCGTCAGATCCGAATCCCCAGAATTTACATCTTGTTGTACCTTCTTGTCTAATCTTAAGGTCTGTTCTTTCAAGTGATTTGTGTGTTACATCATCATTGATAGAGATTGTGAAATCTTCTTTAGGTTCGTCTTTAGCAAGGTTTTCAAATACCGCTTCGATATCAGCTGGAACTGTATCTTTAGATGAAAGACCGTACCTACCACCGATGATTTGTGGTTTATCTTCTTGATCATAGTAAGCTGATTTAACATCTAGTAGTAGTGGCTCACCGATAGATCCTTTTTCTTTTGTTCTGTCAAGAACAGCAATTTTCTTAACTGTTTTTGGAATTGCTTTTAGTAGGTGTTCTTTAGAGAATGGTCTAAATAGGTGGACTTGAATCATACCTACTTTTTTGCCTTCAGCTAGTAGGGCATCGATTGTCTCTTCTGCTGCATCACATACAGAACCCATAGCTACTATGATTTCTTCGGCATCATCTGCACCGTAGTAGTTGAATAATTCGTAGTTTGTACCAATTAATTCATTGATTTTGTGCATGTAATCTTCAGCTATACCTACGATATCTTCATAAGCATTGTTGCTTGATTCCATCCTTTGGAAGAAGATGTTCTTTTCAGCTGTACCAATTGTTTTTGGTCTTTCTGGGTTTAGTGAATTGTTTTTGAATCTATTTACAGCTTCCATATCAACAAGTGGAGCTAGGTCTTTGTAGTCCCAAACTTCTATTTTTTGGATTTCGTGACTTGTTCTGAATCCATCGAAGAAGTTTACGAATGGGATGCTTCCCTTGATTGCTGATAAGTGAGCAACTGGGCCTAAGTCCATTACTTCTTGAACTGAAGAAGCGCAAAGCATAGCAAAACCTGTTTGTCTTGCTGCCATTACGTCTGAGTGGTCACCATAGATAGAAAGTGCGTGTGTTGCAAGTGTTCTTGCTGCAACGTGGAATACACCTGGTAATCTTTCACCTGCAATTTTGTACATATTTGGGATCATTAGTAATAATCCTTGACTTGCAGTATATGTAGTAGTTAGTGCTCCTGCTGCTAATGCACCGTGAACTGCTCCTGCAGCACCTGCTTCAGATTGCATTTCTTTTACTTCAACTGGTCTACCAAAAATATTTTTTCTGCCGTTAGCAGCCCAAACATCTACTGCTTCTGGCATTGGTGATGAAGGTGTGATTGGATAGATTGTTGCAACATCAGTAAACGCATATGATACGTGAGCTGCTGCTGTGTTACCATCCATAGTCTTCATAGCTCTTTTAACTGTCATTTAAGACCTCCTATAATATTAGTAACAAATATCGTTAACACTATTTAAAGTATAAAGTTTATTGAAAGAATTGTCAAGGGATAATAAGAACTTTTTATGTTTTTAGCTAAGATTAGTCGTTTTACATGTTTATTTGCTAAATTATCCTAAACTTAACAAATACATTAGCTATTATTCATCATTTGCCTCTCAATTACATCAGAAATTATTATCATCCTCTATAATAGGGTAGTTTACAGGATTATCTGGCTCTCTACCTGCAGCTTGTCTAAAGATATTGTCAGTCATGACCTTTGCAGCATTGTAACCCAGATTTTTCTCCCTCTGATTCATTGCGGCAACTTCAACAATCATCGCAAGATTTCTACCAGCTCTAACTGGCACTACTAGATGGGGAACCTTGACACCTAGAATTTCTATGAAGTGATCGTCTAGACCGAGTCTATCGTATTCATAGTCTTCCTTCCATTGTTCTAATTCTATTACTAGATCAATCTCTGTTGATGTTTTGACCGAACCTGAACCATATAATCTTCTTACATTAATTATTCCAAGACCTCTTATTTCCATGTAATGCCTTATATTTTCTGGCGAACTTCCAGAAAGTCTATTATTTACGGAAATAATGTCGACCATATCATCTGCTATAAGTCTGTGTCCTCTATTTACAAGATCAAGGGCTGTTTCACTCTTTCCCACAGATGATTTACCCATAATTAGAACTCCTACACCAAATACTTCTA
>CABQOK010000141.1 GCA_902465755.1 uncultured Anaerococcus sp. | reverse complement strand
TATGTATCCTTTCTTATTTAATAGTTTATCCCTAGAGAAAAATTTTACAAGTTCAGCTTGAAAAAGAGCAATCTTAATTTGCTTACAGTATAATGAATGTTATATAATAAGCTAAGGAGAGTGCTTATGAAGATAATATTTTGGGTGTCGGCCTTTGCGATATTTTATCCCATGATAGGCTACCCATTGACACTTTTGTTATTAGACAAAATTATAAAAAGGAAAAACATAAAAGATTACACATACAAGCCCAAAGTTTCAGTGATTATCTCAGCTTATAACGAGGAGAAAGTCATTGAGAAGAAGCTTAATAATATTATAAAAACTGACTATCCAGATTTTGAAGTTATTATTGCAAATGATGCCTCAAATGACAAGACTGTGGAGCTTAGTGAAAATTTTATTAAAAGTCATCCGGACTTTGATATTAGAGTAAATACTGTAAGAAATCATTTAGGCAAGACCAATGCCCAAGACGAGGCGGTAGAGGTCGCCAAGGGAGAGATTTTAGTCTTTTCTGATGCAAATTCGATCTTTAAGGAAGATGCCATAAGTGAGCTTGTTTCGTATTTTACCTCAGATGATATAGAATATGTCTGCGGATCTCTGATCTACAAGGAGGATGAGACAGCTTCGGTTGTAGCAGAGAATACCTATTGGAATATGGAACTTACTATGAGAAAGATCGAGTCAAATATTAAGACAATAGCTGCAGGAAACGGTGCGATTTATGCTTGTAGGAAGAAGGATTATAGGAATTATAACCTAGTAAGCTCTCACGATTACGAGATGCCACTTCACGCAGCCCTTAACGGCAAGAGGGCCCTTTATAATGAGGATGCCCTAGCCTTTGAGAAGGCAGGATCTACTACAAGCGATGAGTTTAAGAGAAAGGTCAGGATGCAAAGAAGGATTCTTACCAATATTAGGACCAATCTTAGAAGGCTAAATATTTTCAAATACGGTTGGTTTTCCTTTTTTCACTTTAACCACAAAACCTTAAGATTCTTGCAGGCTTTCTTTCATATAGTATTATTTATAAGTAATATATTTCTTATTAGACAAGGATTTATCTACAAGCTAATTCTTCTAGGCCAAGTAGTCTTTCTAATTCTTGCCATTTTGGGTCAAGTAAGCAAGGCGAAAAGTAAGATCGTATATTTTCCAAGATATTATTCTATGATGATGCTTGCCCAAATACTCGGAGCAAAAAACGAGCTTACAGGAAAAAGTGCGGCAACTTGGGAAAAGGCAGAAAGTACGAGGTAATATGAATATAGAAGTTTTAATTTCTGCTATGAATGTAGATGATATTAGTTTTTATAAGAGATTTAATTTAAGCACAGATTGCCTGATCATAAATCAAACTGACCATAATTCCTACGAGGAAGTCGAGGAAGATGGATTTAGGGTAAGGATGATATCGACTGATACAAGGGGACTTGGTAGGTCGAGAAATCTCGCTATTTTAAATTCTAGGGCAGATGTCGTCTTATTTTGTGATGATGATGAAGTCTTAGAAGATGATTACGAAAGAAAAATCAAGGAAGCCTTTATCGAATATCCTGATGTAGACTTTTTTGTAATGAAGACCATTATTTATAAGGACGGAGTAGAGACTATCAAGGTTAAGGAAGAAAAAGATTTAAAAATCTACAATGCTTTAAGATATGGATCGGTTCATTTCGCCTTTAAGCGAGAGAAAATCCTTGAGAAAAATATCTTATTGTCCACATATTTTGGAGCAGGAACTGGAAATGGTGCGGGTGAAGATTCGCTCTTTATCGCAGATTGTATTAGAAATAAGCTAAGAGTGAGGACTTCTACTAAGCTTATTGCGAAAATATACAATGACGATTCAACTTGGTTTACAGGCTTTGACGAGAAGTTCTTCTATGATAAAGGAAAACTTTCCAAGGCACTTTTTCCAAAAATGAGTAGGTTTTATATAGAATATTTTGTTAGAAAATACCCTGATAAGGTAGGAAATTTAGGCATAAGAAAAGCAAGACAGTTGATGATTGAAGGCGCTAAGGATTTTGGAGGTTAAAATGAAAGAAAAAAGATCGCTATTTAGTGCAATTCCAGCAGGACTAATCTGCGGAATACTAGCAGCAGTTATCTTCTACTTCGCCCTAAGCTATTCGAGTTTTAATGAATATAGGGCAAAAAGCAAGATTATAACTACAGGAATCGAGAATGTAAATGAGAATGCAGGAGATGCAAGTACCTACGCAGCAACTATTAATTCAAATAAGATTAAAAAGACAGTACTAGACAATCTAGGAATCGATATGTCTTTGGGAATGCTTGATGCAAAACTTAGCATAGAACCTATAGAAGGCTCATCTGTAGTAGATATTGTAGTTACGGATACAAACAAGCTAAGGGCAGAAGACATTGCAGATGAATATGCCGACCTTGCTGTTAGAGTTATAGGAAATATTTACGGGACAGATGCCCAAGTTATGGAGTATGCTTACGAATCAGCTGGTAGGGTAAACAATGGCAAAACCTACGCAGCTATTGTAGGACTTGGAGTATTCATCATAGCAAGCCTTATAGGAATGATTAAGGTAAACTCCTTTAATAACAAGGTCCTATTAGCTAAGGCACAAAAAGCAGAAGCTAATGAAGAAGAGATTGAAGATTACGAAACTTATGAAGATGATTATGGGAAAATCACTTCTGATTCCAAAAGAGAAGTAAAAGACGGAAGAGTAAGTTTCAAGAAGGAAGAAGACTATTCATCCTACGCCTATAATGATAATAATGACGACAACGATGATGATAGGGACTTTACAGGTACACAAAAAATTGATCCAGTAGACTTTGAAGAAGAAGACTTCGGTGAAACTACCATAATAGACCAAGATGAGATCCTTTATGGAATCAATAGACAAAATAGATCCAATAAGGAGACTTCTAGCAAGGACTATCCAATAATTGGTAAACTTGCCCCATATAGCAAAGGAGAATTAGATGTTTAGGAAAAAAGACGAAGAGAAAAAGGAAATAGCTCTTCAAGCCTTTTATGATCTTGAAGATAAGCTAGTAAAAACTCTAGGATCTAATGATAAGCTTATAGGATTTACATCTACAACAAATCATACTGATCAGGTATTGAATATTTATATTATGGCCAAGCATCTAGCTGAAGAAGGAGATAGAATCCTAATAATAGATGCCAACCTAAGAGAGCCTGCCCTTGAAGATTTAACTGATAAGTTTGAGGAAAGAGGCTTTATCGATGGAGTTCTTGGGGATTATTCAAAAGACGATCTTATCAAATTCGATGAAAAGTTCGATAATATCTACCTAATGTATTCAGGAAAGGTTTCTGATTATGCCGATGAGTTCCTAGAACCATCTGATATCAAAAACTTCATAGAAAGTCTTAGAGATTCTTTCGATTATATCTTTGTAAATACAACCGCAAACAAAGATATACCAGAAGCCAATATGTTCCTAGCTCTATGCGATAAGGTCTTGGTATTTACAACTTTTGCCAACAAGGACAATGACCTATACAAGGAATCTATAAAACAACTTGAAAATGTAAATGCAGAAATCCTAGGTATAGTTCTAACCAACTACATCTACAGCGAAACTGAAGTTAGAGAAATGTTTGGAGAAGATTAATGAAAAAGATTAAAGTATTGATGATATTAGCCCTAAGCCTTGGCTTGGCTTCTTGTGCTAATGACACTTACGAATCTAAGCGTCATCCAGAAGCAAATGAAGAAAGTCAACTTACAGAAAATGCTGAAGATACAAATAAAGAAGAAAATATTGAAGAAGAAAATTCTGAAGAAAATGAAATGGTTGAGACTCCAGAAGATGAAACAGAAGAAGATGAAACTTCTGATGTGATGGCTGGAGTAGATTACGAAGTAGAAGATATTGTAAATATAAGACTTGATCCAACGACAGATTCTGAGATAGTAGGAGAAGCTCACCCAGGGGATGAGATCCTAGTTCTATTAGAAAAGGACGGTTGGTCAAGAGTATCAGTAAATGGCCAAGCAGGCTACATTAAATCTGACTTATTAAAGCCAGTAAAATAATTACAGTGGGACTGTTGCAGAATGAGTAAATCGTGCCATTATCGTTAGAAGAACTTTCTAACGATGGTGTGATGATTATTCATTGTTT
>CABQOK010000140.1 GCA_902465755.1 uncultured Anaerococcus sp. | reverse complement strand
CATTAACTATGACACCAGTCTTAGTCTTGATTCTTTTTCTCCCCATATCTGCTTTGAGAATAACTTCCTTACCCACATTACTTCTTACTTCATCTCTAATATCTTGAACTGATTTATGTGCCATTTAATCATCCTCTCATTCGTTATGAGTACTATTATACTATGAATCATAAGTAATGTCAAATTTATAATTATACGCTCTTTAGTGACCTTGTCAAATATTTTCGTAGAAAGATTTGTAGGCCCTGTAAGTCTCGTAAACATCGGCTTTGCTTACAAGCTCTAGAGGAGCGTGCATGGAGATTACTGGTGTTCCACAGTCGACTACCTGCATACCGTATTCTGCGAGGATGTAGGCTATAGTTCCGCCACCACCTTGATCGATTCTTCCTAGCTCTCCTGTTTGCCAAATAGCTTCTCCCTTATCAAAGGCAAGTCTTACTTCTTGGAGAAACTCTGCGTCAGCATCGTTTGATCCACCCTTTCCTCTTGCTCCGGTGTATTTGGTTAGACAAACTCCATGGCCGAGCTTGGCAGTGTTATTTTCTTCTGTAGCTTCGAGGAAGTTTGGATCTTCTGCAAGTGTTACGTCTGCTGAGAGAACTTTGGAGTTTTTCATAGCTCTTTTAAAGCTTACAAGGTCTACTCCCCCACTTAGGTTCATAAGTTCTACTACTGTGTTTTCGAAAAATTGTGAGCTCATTCCTGTAGCTCCTACTGATCCTATCTCTTCCTTGTCGACAAATAGTCCCACTAGGGTCTTTTTAGGATTTTCACTTTCCAAAATAGCACGAAGAGAAGTGTAGGCGCATACCTTATCATCGTGTCCGTAGGCCATAATCATTGACGAGTCAAGACCAACTAGTCTTGCCTTATCTGCAGGGACTACTTCAAATTCTGCTGTGAGGAAGTCCTCTTCTTCTATCTTGTATTTATCATTTAAGATTTGTAGGATGTTTTTCTTAACTGGATTATCTTTTTCATCTTCTAATGGGATTGATCCAACCATGATATTTAATTGTTCGCCTTCAATTACTTCAGCTGCCTTTTTTTGGTTGAGATCCTTGGAAAGGTGAACTAGAAGCTCTGAGATGAAAAATACTGGCTCATCTGCTTCTTCTCCAATAGATACTTCGATTTTCTCGCCATCCTTATTGTATACTACACCATGGACGGCTAGGGGGATATTAATCCAGTGGTATTTCTTGATTCCGCCATAATAGTGGGTCTTAAGATAGGCTATGTTTTTTGATTCGTAAAGAGGGACAGGTTTTAGGTCAAGTCTTGGGCTATCGAGGTGGCTTCCTACAATATTCATTCCAGCCTCGAAGTCCTCGCTTCCGATTACGAAAAGGGCTACGGCCTTTTGCCTATTTATGGCATAGACCTTATCTCCTACTTCAAGCCTTCCTTCTTCTATGACCTCGTCTATGTTTCTAAAGCCAGCTTCCTCTGCCCTTTTTACGATTTCTTTTACTGCGAGCCTTTCTGTCTTGGACTTATTCATAAAGTCCATATAGTCAGTAGATAGACTTTCTAGCTCGTCTTTTTTGGCTTGGTCAATGTTTAGCCAAACATTTTTTCTTTTGTATTCCATTTTTTCTCCTAAATTAATTTCCATATATTTTTGGTATAGGCTACTGGGTCGTCTATTTCTAGGCCTTCCATTAGTCTTGCTTGATCTAGTAAGAGATTTACAATCATCTTTGCCTTTCCCTCATCCGTATCCATATTTTCTTTTAGGATATCAAAGGCTTTGGTCTCTTTGTTTATCTCAAGGACCTTGTCTGCCTTGATGCCCATAGCTTGTGGTTGGTCCTTCAAGGTCTTTTCCATCTCGATTGAGACTTCTCCCCTTTGCTTAATCATTGATGGTAGGTCAGAAAGCTTATCGGTAAATCTTACATCGACAACATCTTCTGGGGTATTTTCCTTGACGAAGTCTGCGAGTTTGCTAAGGGCTTCGTCCTTTTCTTCACTTTCTTTTTCTTCTTCTTGGTTGATTGATTTGAAAGGAAGGTCCTTGTAGTCTTTTAGCATCTTGATTAGAAATTCATCTAGCTTTTCATCTAGGAGAAGGACATCTTTATCTTGATCTACTAGAGCTAGGGCTGGGGAATTCTTGATCTTCTCTAGACTATCTCCCACTGCGTAGAGGATTTCGCTATCAGTGGACTTCATATTTTCCTTATACTCAGCTAGACTTATTAGATTATCTTCTTTTCTTGAATTAAAGAGTAAGAGATCTTCAAGATCAGCCTTATTTGCTCCATATGATTCATAGATTGCTACCTTTAGGCTATTGCCAAATTCCTTAAAGAAGGTCTCGTATTTTTCCCTGTCATTTTTCATCAAGTCTTCTAGGGCTTGTTTAATCTTCTTGTTGATTTGCTTGGCAATAAGTCTAACTTGACGGTCCTGTTGGAGGGTTTCTCTTGAGATATTTAGGCTAATATCGTCACTGTCTACCACACCCTTTACAAAAGAGAAGCTGTCATCTAGGAGGTCTTCTGACCTATCCATAATTTTAACCCCGTGGGAGTATAGCTCAAGTCCCTTCTTGTAATCTTTAGAGTAGAAGTCAAATGGAGCTTTCTTTGGTATATATAAGAGAGCCTTAAAACTTACCAGGCCTTCAACGGCGAAGTGTACCCAGGAAAGTGGCTCATCAAAACCATAGTGGCTTTCCCTGTAGAAGTTGATATAATCCTCATCCTTAAGGTCGCTTTTTTTCTTTTTCCAGATTGGCTCGTTGGAATTTAGGATATCATAGTCTTTGTAATCTTCATATTTTGGATCATCTTCTGTAGAGTCCTCGCTTTGTCTTGTCTTTGTTACAAGCATCTTGATTGGGTATCTGATATAGTTAGAATATTTCTCTACTAGGGCCTTGATCCTGTATTGATCTAGGAAGTCATCGTAGTTGTCGTCTTCTGTATTTTCCTTAAAGAAAAGCTTGATATCAGTTCCGTGACCTTCCTTAGTCGCTTCCTTGATCTCGTAAGATTCTGCATTTACTGACTCCCACAAGTAAGCCTCATCCTCGCCGAACTTTTTGGTAATAACTTCGATCTTATCTGCTACCATAAAGGCAGAGTAAAATCCTACACCAAATTGTCCTATGAGGTCTTTGATGTCAGAGTCTTCAACTGATTTTCTGAAAGCTTCTGTACCAGATTTAGCAATTGTTCCGAGATTTTCTGTAAGGTCAGTCTCATTCATACCAATTCCCGTATCTCTGATAGTTAGGCTTCTTTCGTCCTTGTTTGGAATTAGTTCTATATAATAATCACTCTTGTCGGTAGAATTATCGCTTTTTAAATCCTTGTAATATAATTTATCTAGTGCGTCTGAAGCATTGGATATCAACTCTCTTAGGAAGATTTCCTTGTTTGTATAGATGGAGTTAATCATAAGATCCATTACTTTTTTGGCTTCTGCTTTAAATTCTTTTTTCATTTATCCTCCTTAGCACTCTTTGTATCTGACTGCTAATATTATACTAAGCTCTTGCGATTTTTCAATCAAAAAGCATTGCTGACATCACTTATATAGCAAAAAGCTCTTAAGAAATTATTTAGCTTAAATCTTTCCCATCTTCTCTTAATTTCTTAGTCTTTTCAAAGATCTCATGTTGGATATTTTTTCTTTTCTCAATCAAGATTTCCTTCTCTTGGCTTATTATCTTTCTAGATCTTCTCGTAAGAATAATCAAGGCTAGGGCAAATGTTATGATAAAAATCCCAATCTTTTGTCCATCACTTAATCCCATTTGTCCTGCTAGTAAAAAGACTATAAAAGAAATCACCAAAGGGAAAAGGAAAATCTTCCAAAAGGGAACCGCCTTATCTAGTCCTTCTATCTCTTCATTTATCCTAAAAAGCTTCTTCCTATCTTCGCTTATATCATCTAATAATTTTTTCTTTCTGTCCATACTACCTCCTATATGTATTATATAATAAAACAATCCCTAGTAAAACACTTTGAATCATTCTATTTTTGTAGTAAAATAATACTAGCAAGAAGGAGGTCTATATGGCTTTAGAAGAAAATAAAACAACTGATAAAACTAGTGAAAAGAAAATCACTCGTGATATGATAATCGGCGAGATAATTCAAATAAAACCTGAAGCTATCAACACACTTTTGATGGCAGGA
>CABQOK010000139.1 GCA_902465755.1 uncultured Anaerococcus sp. | reverse complement strand
ATATTAGGGAATTGTTGTCGAATAGGACTTGAGTTGATAGGAATTCGTAGTCTGTCATCTGGCTTGCTACGACTCTTTCCCAAATCATCTTGTAGAGCTTATATTGTTGGTCTGTTAGGTATTCTTTAATTTCTAGTGGATTTCTCCTAATAGAGGTTGGTCTGATGGCCTCGTGAGCATCTTGGCTGCCCTTTTTCTTGCCCCCATAGGTGTTTCCCTTGCCGGCGTATTCCGGTCCGTATTTTTCCTTAATATATGAAAGTGCTTCGCCTACGATCTCCTTAGAAATCCTGTTAGCATCAGTTCTCATATAGGTAATAAGACCCACACTTCCATCTCCTACATCTATACCCTCAAAGAGCTGTTGGGCTAACTGCATGGTATATCTTGTAGAAAATCCTAATCTGTTGGAGGCATCTTGTTGGAGGGTTGAGGTTGTGTAAGGCTTTTGAGGTTTTCTTCTCTTTTTAGTCTTGGTAATTTTTACAACTTCAAACTTATCCTTATCGATTTTATTTAAGACCTTATCTGCTCCGTTTTCGTTGCTTATTTTTATTTTCTTGTTGATTTGTCCATAGAATTCTGAGTCGAATTTCTCCCCGCCTTCCTTGTGGTGGGCTGTTATAGTCCAGTATTCTTCCGGAACAAAATCGTCGATTTCCTTTTGCTTATCTACTATAAGCTTAAGGGCAACTGATTGGACACGGCCTGCAGATAAGCCTGCCTTGACCCTCCTCCATAGGATTGGGCTTATCTCGTAACCTACAATCCTATCCATCACTCGTCTTGCCTGTTGGGCGTCGACTAGGTTCTGGTCGATTTTTCTTGGGTTTTTGATGGCGTTTTTGACATTTTCTTTGGTTATCTCGTGGAACTCTACCCTGTTTTTTTCATCAGGGTCAAGGTCTAAGAGAAATTGCAAATGCCAGCTTATGGCCTCTCCTTCCCTGTCCGGGTCTGTCGCGAGATAGACATTTTCTGCCTTTTTCGCTTCTTTTTTTAGTTCATTTATAGTCTTTGCTCGTCCCCTAACCTTGATATATTCTGGTTCAAAGTTATTTTCTATATCCACTCCAAACTTGCTCTTTGGAAGATCACGGAGGTGTCCTACTGTTGCCATTACCTTATAGTTTCTTCCGAGCATTTTTGAGATGGATCTGGCCTTGGTTGGAGACTCTACTATTACTAGGTTCTTAGCCAAATACTCACTCCTTTATACTAAATTCGTTATTTCCTATATTTTCTATATAATCCTTAAGCTCAAGCGATGTGAGGAGGAAATTGATTACGTCAATCTCTTCATCTAAACCACTAGCTATAGTGTCAGCGCTTGAGTTGGGGTAGTTTACAATGTATCTTACCACTTGGGCCTCTGCCTTATCAAGTTTTGAATAATCAAGACTCTTTCGACCTAGGTCCAAACCTCTCATATAGCCCAGCTCTTCTATTATATCTTCTGGAGAAAGGACGAGCTTGGCCCCGTCTTGGATCATCTTGTTGGTCCCTTTTGAATAGATGGAGTTGATATTACCGGGCACGGCGAAGACTTCTTTCCCTTGTTCTAGGGCACACCTTACAGTAATCATGGTCCCCGATTTCTCCTTGGCTTCAATCACAACTGTACCTAGGGATATACCTGAAATTATCCTATTTCTCCTAGGAAAGTTAAAGGCAATAGGCTCCGTCCCTAGGGGAAATTCTGAAATGATTAGTCCAGTTTCTTCGATTCTCCTATAGAGATCCCTATTTTGTTTGGGATAAATCTTATCGATCCCACAACCAATTACTCCGATTGTCCTCTTACCCACATCAAGAGTAGCCTTGTGGCAAGTTGCATCTATCCCATAGGCAAGGCCTGATACTGTTGTAATTCCTGCCATGGCTATACTTTCTGCCAAGTTCTTACAGGCCCATCTTCCGTAGTCCGTACACTTCCTCGAACCTACGAAGGCTATGGAATTTTTGTCAGCCTCTTCGTCAAACTCTCCCTTGTAATACAAGACAGCTGGCTTATCTTCTATATATAGGAGGTTTTGTGGGTAAGCTTCATCGAGCATGGTGACATATTTATAATCCTTCTCATAGACTAAGTCCAGATATGACCTGAAGGCATCGATTCTTTCCTTATCAAAAATCTTTCCGTAAATCTTATCTGTAAGAAAATCATAATAGGCCCTATCTTTTTCGAAAAATTCCTCAAAGCCCGTCTTTTCATAGAGGTCTAGGATTGTCTGGTAGTTTAAATATAAAATAATTTCGTTTTTGGTAAATTTAAAAGGCATTTTCTATATAATTAATCTCTCCTACATCCGCTATAACTTCAGCCACATCAAATCTCATAAGCAAATCTGTCATATTGTTTTCTATAAGAAAGGCCTGGCTTGCTCGGATAATTTTCCTTTGCTTACTAGGAGTAACTGCCTCGGCAGGACTTGCAAAGTTGGCATTCTTCCTAGTTTTAACTTCTACAAAGACTATCATATCGGAAAGCTTCGCCACTATATCGATCTCACCAAAGGGCTTTCTATAATTTCTAGCAAGGATCTCATAAGATTTATCCTTAAGGTAATCTTCGATAAGATTTTCTCCATAATCTCCAAATTCTTTCTTATAAGTCATAGATACTAAGCTGCCTTTCATGGAATTTCCTCAAGAAAGTCTGCCTATGGATAGGAGTTTCTCCTAACTTTTCTAAGCCCTCGTAGTGCTTTTTGGTCCCATATCCCATATTAGTCTCGAAGGAATAGCCAGGGTAAATTTTTGAGAAATTGATCATAATATCATCACGTCTGACCTTGGCAAGAATTGATGCACAAGATATAGCATATTCATTTAGGTCTCCCTTTACTATATTCATCTGAGGAAGGTCTGTCCTTATCCTTTCTGCATCTATAAGGACGATTTCCGGGCGGATTTTAAGCTTGTTTAAAGCATCTTCCATGGCCTTGTGGGTAGCGTTTTTGATATTCATCTCATCAATCAAAGAAGGGTTGGCATAGCCATAGGCAAAATCTATGGCTTCAGCTAGGATCTTTTCCTTAAGACTTAGCATCTTCTTTCTAGTAAGCTTCTTCGAATCTGTTACCCCTCCTATATTAGAATCTCTTTTCATAATCACAGCACAAGTTACGACAGGACCTGCCAGAGGTCCTCTGCCTACTTCATCAATACCAGCTATAAGCTTGTATTTCTCGTGGACTTCTCTTTTGATAGAATCATCGTATGGTGAATATCTCATGCTTTTTCCAAAGTAATCTTGCCAAGCTTGCCTGACCTAAAGTCATTTAGGATAATATTGGCAGTTCTCGTATAGTCAAAGTCTCCACCAGAAATTATAGCCCCACGCTTTTTGGCTATGGCCTCATAGATTTCTAGGGCAGGAAGGGCAGGATCAACTCCGTATCTGTCTACCAAGGCTTCTGGATTGTTTTCCTTCATCTCCTCCAAGAACTTAAGGGTCAAGTCTTCTATATTTAGGACCTCATCTTTAATAGCATTGGTAAAGGAAAGGTGGAGGCCGATTTTTTCTTCAAACTTAGGCCACAAGATTCCAGGAGTATCGAGTAGCTGGATATTTGATCCCGTCTTAATCCATTGCTTGGTTTGGGTAATACCAGGACGGTTACCAACCTTGGCCCCCTTCTTCTTTGAGACCTTGTTGATAAAGGTAGACTTACCAGAATTTGGCACACCTACAATCATCATCCTGATCATGGGATTGTCTATATTCTTTTTCTCGTTTTTCTCAAACTTATCCTTAAGGAGTGCCCTTGCTTCCTTATATATCTTATCCACAGGGACATTTTCCTTTGAGTTCATCAAAAGGGCAGGGATCCCTTCTTCCCTAAACTTCTTGACCCATTTCTTGTTCTCCTCAGGGTCTGAGAGGTCGGACTTATTCATTATAATCATCCTTGGCTTATCAGCGACAATCTCATCTATCATAGGATTTCTAGATGAAATCGGAATCCTCGAATCGATTATCTCCAAGACCACATCTACTAGCTTCAAATTATTTATAATAATCTCCTTGGTCTTTTTCATATGACCAGGAAACCAGTTAATATTCATCGTCATTATATCTCCTCCGTATTCTCTTCTATATATTATACATAAAATAGCCATACTTTTACAAGAAAAAAGACCTAGGCAACTTAAGCCCAGATC
>CABQOK010000138.1 GCA_902465755.1 uncultured Anaerococcus sp. | reverse complement strand
TGTCAAGGCAATGACTTCTGCCCCACAAGATCTTATAACATCAACAGTTTCAAATGAGGACTTACCTGTGGTGATTACATCTTCTACTATTATTACCTTCATGCCTTCTTTGATTTCAAAGCCTCTTCTTAGGGTCATTTGTCCATTTTCTCTTTCAGTAAATATAGCATTTACCCCAAGCGCCCTAGCAAGTTCATAAGAAATTATTACTCCGCCCATTGCAGGTCCAACACATAGGTCAACTTTAATATCTTTTTCCTTAAGCTTTTCTCCTATAATATTTGCAACTTCTTCGCAATAGACAGGATTTTCTATTAGCTTAGCACATTGTATGTATTTATTTGAATGTTTACCACTTGATAGTATAAAGTGGCCTTCCAAAAGTGCATCCGATTCTTTAAGTAGTTCTAGTGTTTTATCCATTACATCCTCCTAAATTATTCCTCTTATTTCTTCGAGATTTTCTATATTTTCTTCTTTCATAAAATTAGAAATTCCATCTATAATATTTTCCATTGACTTATAATCTATAAAGTTTGCTGTCCCAACTTGGATTGCAGATGCTCCCGCCATAATAAATTCAATTGAATCCTCATAGGTCATAATTCCTCCCATGCCGATAACTGGAATGTTTACGGCTGATGCTGCCTCATGTGTCATCCTAACAGCTATCGGCTTAACACATGGACCCGATAGACCTGCAGTTTTGTTCTCAAATACCGGTCTTTTCCTTCTTATATCTATAGCCATAGCATTTATGGTATTTATTAGAGAAATTGCATCCGCTCCTTCATCTTCTGCAATTTTTGCAAACTCGCCAATAGATCCAACGTTTGGAGATAGCTTTACTATTAGAGGCTTTTTAGTTACATTTCTAACCTTCTTTATAACTTCACAAGCCTTTTTAGGTTCTGTACCAAAGGCCATCCCCCCTTCTTTGACGTTAGGACAAGATATATTTAGCTCAATCATAGGGACACTTGTCTTATCTAAGATTTCCGCTCCCTTTACATAATCTTCTACGCTATGACCCCCAAGATTTGCTATTGCTACCGTATCAAATTTCTCAAGAAAAGGCAATTCCTCCTTGGTAAAGTAGTCAATGCCTGGATTTTGAAGACCAATCGAATTCATTATGCCAGATGCTGTCTCATGGATCCTTACTCCCTTGTTGCCTAGGTTCCTGTGAAGGGTAAGGCCTTTGGAGCATATTCCTCCTAATTTATTTAGGTCTATATATTCAGAAAACTCCTTACCAAAACCGAAAGTTCCACTTGCAGCTATAACTGGATTTTTAAATTCTACTCCAGCAATTTCTACTTTAGTATTCATCCAAAGACCTCCTCGCTATCAAAAACAGGACCGTCCTTACAAACTCTTAGGAATTCTCCATCAGATTTTTCTATAGTACATCCTAGACATGCTCCAATTCCACAGGCCATGTGAGCTTCCATAGATACTTCCATAGGAATATCCTTTGCCTTTTCATAGAGAGATTTTAGCATTGGATTTGGTCCGCATGCGTATATATAATCATAGTCGTGAGGATTTATAGCATCTGTTATGAATTTCTTATCATATAAATCGCTAGTAGTTACTACTTTGTTTGCATAGGACTCAAATTCTTCCATATAATAAGGATCTTTGGCAAATCCTGCATAAAAATCACACTTGTTTTCAAGGTTTTTTACCAAATATAGGAGAGGAGCTATACCGATTCCCCCACCTACTACTGCGATTTTCTTTCCCTTTTTAAGACTAAATCCATTACCTAGAGGGCCTAGTAGTTTTACCTCAGCGTCCTTTCTTAAGCTTGCCATGATTTCAGTTCCCTTTCCTACAACTTGGTAGAGAAAGGAAAGTTCACCGTCTTTTTCATCACAAACACCAAAGGGTCTTGAAAGAAGTGGGTCTTGCCTGAAGGAATCTGACCTAAACATAAAAAACTGTCCAGGTCTTGCCTTCATATCGCAAGTTAGCTTCATTAGGTAAATTCCTTCGGATATCTTGATATTTTCTTTGATTATAGCTTTCTTATAAGACTTCATTTGCTTTAATTTCCTCATAAGTCTCTATAGCTTTTTTTCTAGCATAGTATCCGACTTTTTCGATTCCATCTTCATAGTTTTGCCAGTTTTTAAGTATTGCCCTAGAAGAGTTTACCACTCCGCCATTTAATCCTTCGAGGAGTTTGTATACATTCATGCTGTCTGCTTTTTGTGCACCAAATCCAGGAATTAGGAAGAACATATTCTCATATCTTTTTCTAATTTTTTCTACCTCTTCGCTATGGGTTGCCCCAACTACTAGTCCTATTGGGCCAAATCCTGACTTTCCTATATACTTATCATTGAGCTCTTTCATCCTATCTCCTACCTTGTAGAAGAACTCTTCTCCATCTACTGGAAGAACTTCGAAGTCCTTGGCTCCAGGATTGGATGTTCTTAATAGAACAAAGACACCCTTATCTCCTTTTTCTATGTATTCTTCGTAAGGCTCTATTGAATCCATGCCCATATAAGGGTTGAGAGTTATAAAATCTGTTTCAAAATCTCCTTCAAAGTGGGCCTTGGCATACATTTTTGCACTTGCTGCTATGTCACTTCTTTTAACATCACCAATAGATAGGAGATCTTTTTCTCTAAGATAAGAAAGTGTATCTCTATAGGCAATCATGCCTTCGATACCGTAGGACTCGTAGTAGGCGATTTGTAATTTGTAGATTGCACACACATCATAGGTCTGATCTATAATTTCTTTATTATAAGAAAAAAGTGCCTCGCTAACACTTTTTCCTGTTTTCATATTTTCCGGAATATAATCAATGGAGCTATCAAGTCCAATACATACAAATCCATTTTTTGAAACTTTTTCGTATAATTTATCTATTATCTTCATATTTTAGTATTCCTTTCTTGTAGACTTTCTTAATTCTTCCAGGAAGCTTTTGGCCAATCATTAGAGAATTCTTTGATTTTGATAGAATCTCTTCCTCCGTATAAATATATTCTTCGTCTAAATCGATTAGGACGAAATCTGCCTCGAATCCTTTTTCAAGCTTTCCCTTATTTAGACCAAGAATCCTAGCAGGATTTGTAGACATTATTTCTACTAGCTTGTTTAGAGAAATCTCTCCACTTTTGACTAAGACTTTAAAGCAGGTTGAAAAAGCTGTCTCAAGACCAATAAATCCTGGAGATCCCTTTTCTTTCTCCTCTTTTGTATGAGGGGCATGGTCAGTAGAAATTGCATCTACATAACCTTCCTTTATCATTTGAATGAGAAATTTCCTATCAATTTCCTTTCTAATTGGTGGGTTAACCTTCATTTCTTCTCTTTCTTTATTAGAAAAATTAATATGGTGAGGGGTTACTTCGCATGTTATCGGAGCGCCTAAATCTTTGAAATATTTAATGGCTGTCATTGCCCCTTTTGTTGATACATGGCAGAAGTGAATTGGACAATCTAGTTTATAGGCAAGATAGCAATCTCTAATAGTCATAGCATCTTCTGCTATCTCGTAATCCTTCCTAGAAACTCTTTCAACTTCTTCATGAAGGGCAAGCTTCACACCCAATTCTTTGACCTTTAAGATAGCTTCATACATGATATTATCATCATTTACTCCCCTACCATCATCTGATAAAAACTTTACCGATTCTGGCATTTTTCCTAGATGATCTAAGCTTTTCCCTCCAAGGTTTTCTGTTATAGTGTAAACTTGCTCTACATCGATTAAATCTAAATCTTTACTTCTCCCTATTATATCTTCATAGACTTCAGGGCTTGACACTGGGGGATTCGTATTTCCCATAAGAAGTACAGAGGTAAAACCTCCTTTAAGAGCTGCCCTAGAGCCTGTTTCAACATCCTCCTTGTAGGTAAAACCAGGATCTCTAAAGTGTACGTGAAGGTCTGTGAAGGCTGGAACTAGGGCAAGGTTATTGCAATCTATAAGCTCGGTATCATTATTCTTTTCGAACTCTTCAACTATTATTCCATCTTCGACATAGATTGGTTTTTTTGTAATATTTACATCGTCAAAGCCATAAAAGTTTGTAAAAATCTGCTTCATTTATTCTTCCACATCATAGATATGGCCACAGTAGGCGCATTTGTAATTTTTCTCTTCTTCATCTATTAGGATAAAGTCGCTTTCTACAGCTCTTTCGCTAGTTGATACGCATTTTGGATTTTGACAGCTTAAGATTCCCTTAACTTCTTTAGGAAGC
>CABQOK010000137.1 GCA_902465755.1 uncultured Anaerococcus sp. | reverse complement strand
GCTAAATACTATCAAATATAATTTTAGATATGATATAATTATATACAGAGGTATTATGATAAATTTATTTTTTGATTATCTATTATGGCCCTTGCTTATGGTCGTTGCTGCTATAAGTTTTCTTAATTCGATTATGGAAAATAAGAAGAGCAAAATCATTATCTCGATAATACTTTTGCTAGCGGCTGTAGTAATAATGATGTTAGTTTACAACAAATTTGATGAGGGGATTTTTATACAGATTTACCTATTCCTATTTTTCTTATCAATAGCCTTGGTAATCCTGGCCCTAAAGAAACAAGAAGACCGGTTCACTCTAATAGGAATAGGTCTAATGCTTGCTATGCTTGTAATCTTGTTAACCTTTCCCTTAGAATAATTATTAAAGAGGTATTATGATTAATATTGAAAATCTGAACAAAGTTTATGAAAATGGTTATGAGGCCTTAAAGTCTATCGATCTAGATATAGAAGATGGAGCCTTGGTTACTCTCCTAGGACCTTCCGGATGTGGTAAGTCTACTATACTAAACATAATAGCAGGAATCCTTGACCCAACTAAGGGAGATATCAAATTCGATGGGGAAAGTGTAATAAACAAACACCCCAAAGATCGTGATATCGGCATGGTTTTCCAAAACTACGCCCTATATCCCCATATGACAGTTCTAGAAAACATTATCTTTCCGCTTACAGTTGGAGATAAGAAAGTAAAAAAGCAAGAAGCAATTAAGATTGCCCAAAAATACATGGATCTCGCCTACATCGGAGAGATAAAGGATAAGAAGCCTGGACAAATCTCAGGTGGTCAACAACAAAGGGTGGCCATAGCCCGTGCCCTTATCCAAAATCCAAAGACTCTGCTATTAGACGAGCCTTTAAGTAACCTAGATGCTAGACTTAGACTTTCTATCAGAGAAGAGATTAGAAATATAGTCAAGGAAGTTGGCGTTACTACGATTTTTGTAACTCATGACCAGGAAGAGGCTCTTTCCATATCTGATTATATAGCCTTGATGGATAAGGGAGTTATCCAACAATATGACAGGCCACAAAATCTCTACCTCAACCCGGCAAATCTCTTTGTTGCGAAATTTATAGGAAATCCAATAATAAATATTTTTGAATTTGAAAAGAAGGCTAATAGTCTAAATTCTTCTGAATTAAATCTTAACTTAGATGATTTCGAGAAAGAAAGATTTAGAAAAGAGCTAAAGGATGGAAAATATCTAGTAGGAATTAGGCCAGAGCACTTTATACTTGATGATAATAGTGATATCAAGGTAAGGGTTGATTCTATAGAGATGATAGGAAGATACATGATCCTTCACTTCGACCTAGATGATGTATCTTCTAAGATGATAGTAGATAGCAAGCTTAAGATTAAAGCGGGTGATGAGATAGGAATATCCATAGACTATCCATCAATTTATATTTTTGATGAAGACGGAAGTAGGGTTTACTAATGAAAAAGCTTAAGTATTCTGCGGAAAAAAACAACAAGGCTTGGCTATATCTAGCCCCAGCCCTTATAGCTATCCTTGTATTTTCTGTTTATCCTTTGATTAGGACCTTTGTGATGAGTATGCAAAATAATAATATACTTTCACCTAGCTTTGTTGGATTATCAAACTTTCCAATTGTATTAAAGGATCCTCTCTTTAAGAGAGCTATGATAAACACCTTAATCTATGCGGTAACAGTTGTTCCCTTATCAATAATTATAGCTATGCTTATAGCCTTGGTCCTTAATACCAATATAAAGGGTGGGAAGTTCTTCGAGACTTTATTCTTTATCCCTTACCTAACTAGTGTTATAGCTATAGGTATTGTATTTAGATATCTATTTCACGGCCAATACGGTTTTATCAACTACCTTCTAGGTCTTGTAGGTCTTGGACCGATAGATTTTCTAAATGATCCTGATTATAATATGACAGCCCTTATAATATTTGGTGTATGGAACGCCTTGGCCTTTAACATTATAGTAATACTGGCAGGTCTTAGGTCTATTGATAAGGATTATTATAAGGTGGCTGATATGTTTGGAGCAAGTAGCTGGGAGCAATTTAGAAAGATAACCCTGCCACAGCTTAAATCAATTATTACTTTCTTGTTCTTGACAAGCTTTATCACAGCCTTTAAGGTCTACAATTCAATCTTCGCCCTCTTTAACGGCAGGGCAGGAGTCGGAAATAGACTTGTAACTGCGGTCTTTTACATCTACAACAAGTTCTATGTAGAATACAGATACGGCCAGGCTATGGCTGCTGGAGTGATTTTATTCTTATTCCTCCTAGTACTTACTTTCTTACAAAAGAAGGCAATAGAAAGGTTGGCAAAATAATGCAAAAAGTTTTAAGAGTGATTGGATATATCTTTGTCGTAATCATGGCGGTTATTACAGTATTTCCATTCCTTTATATGATTTCATCATCGCTAATGAGCTTTCAAGAAGTAACGAGTATTCCTCCTAAGCTTCTTCCGGAAAAGCCAATATTTTCAAACTATATTGAGGCTATGAAGGTTGCTCCTTTCGCAAGATACTTTCTAAATACAGTTTTTGTATCTTTGACCAATACTATAGTTACCTTGATAACTACAACTCTTGCGGCCTTTGCCCTAAACTTTTGTAATTTCAAATACAAGAAGGTCTTAGAAGCCTTTATGCTATCGCTTCTAATGATTCCTTTTGAGATAATAATATTTACCAACTTCTCAACAATTGCAAGGTTAGGACTAATAGATACCTATGCGGCCCTTATAATTCCATTTTTGGCATCAGTATTTTATATCTTTTACCTAAAGGAATTTCTCAAATCCATACCGATGGATTTCTATAAGGCAGCCAAGGTAGATGGGGCAAGTGATTTTGAATTTATCAGAAAAGTGATGATTCCTATGAGCAGGTCAAATCTATTTACCATAGGACTTCTAAACTTTATTACAGGTTGGAACTCTTTCTTGTGGCCAATCCTTGTTACAAATACCACTGAGATGCGACTTATATCAAACGGTCTGTCAGCTTTCGCGACTGAAGCAGGCCAGTTAATTCACCTTCAAATGGCAGCAAGTACTATCACTATAATGCCAATTTTAATATTGTATTTCCTATTTAGGAAACAAATCCTAAGCGGAGTTTCTTATGGAGGTATCAAAAGATAGAAAAAGGGTATATAATATTAATGAAGGAAAATATAACAAAGGAGATTTTATGAAAAAGAAATTATCGTTGTTAATGGCTCTAGTTTTGTCACTTGGAGTATTCACAGCATGCGGATCTAATGAAAACGCAAGTGAAGAAAAGGCAGACAGCAAGGTTGAAGAAAGTGCTGATCAAGCTAAAGATGACAAGAAGGAAGAAGGAAAAGAAGAAGATAAGTCAGAAGGCGAAACAGAAATAGTATTCTGGCACGCCATGGGTGGAGGCCAAGGAGAAGCTCTTGAAGATTTGACTAAGAAATTTGAAGAAGAAAACCCAAATATCAAGGTTACTCTTCAAGGTCAAGGAAAATACGGAGACTTAAACCAAATCCTCGTAGCATCAATGCAATCACCAAAGGAGCTTCCAACAATAACTCAAGCTTATCCTGACTGGATGCTTCAATTCAAAGACGCTGACATGATAGCAGATCTTACAGACTATGTAAAGGATGGTATGGACGATTACGATGATATCTTCCCAGGTATAAGGGATGAAATCGAACATGATGGAAAGATCGAAGGACTTCCATTTAACAAGTCAACAGAAGTATTTTGGTACAACAAGGACCTCTTTGATGAACTAGGACTTAAGGTTCCAACAAACTACGAAGAGCTTAAGGAAGTATCAAAGAAAATCTATGAAGAAAAGGGAATACCAGGAGTTGGCTTCGACTCCCTATCAAACTTCTACATCACTTACCTTAAAAACAAGGGCATAGATTTTGATTCTAATCTAGACGTAGCTGGTCCTGAGTCCGTAGAAGCAGTTGAGTATTATCTAGAAGGAATTAAAGAGGGTTACTTCAGAATCGCAGGAACAGACCAATATATGTCAGGTCCATTTGCTAACGAGCAAGCAGGAGCCTACATTGGTTCAAATGCTGGTGAAGTTTATGTTAAAGAAGGAGTAGACGGTAAGTTCGAATACGAAGCAGCTCCTTATCCAGCAGAGAAAGCCTTCCAACAAGGTACAAATATCTATATGTTTGATAAAGCGACTTATGAAGAAAAGAAAGCAGCTTTTGATTATATCAA
>CABQOK010000136.1 GCA_902465755.1 uncultured Anaerococcus sp. | reverse complement strand
CCTACATAGACAAGAGGCAGATTTTGATGAGAGCCTAGTAGAAGAGACCGCAGAGAAATTTGCCTTAGACTTCAGGAAGAAATCAGCAAGTATGGATAATTACGCCAAGCAATACGGCTTATCTTCGGAAGATGCTGGAAGAAGACTAAGGTATGAATTTTTTAGGGAAATTCAAAAAGACTTTCCCGAGTCAAAAATTGCAGTCGCCCACAATCTAGATGATCAGGCAGAAACTGTCCTTATGAGGATTATCAGAGGGACTGGAGTAGAGGGCCTTAGGGCTATGGATTATAGGAATGGGGATATAATAAGGCCCATCCTAGATATAAAGAAGGCTATGATCTTAGAGTATTTGGAAACAGAACAAATAGCCTATGCAATTGATAAGACAAATTTCACAGCAGATTATACTAGAAATAAGCTAAGACTTGAGATAATTCCAGAGATTGAAAAGATTAATCCAAACTTTAAGGAAAGCCTAGTCAAGCTTTCTGAGATCTCAACAGATGAGATTTCTATTAGCGATTCTTATATAAAAAACATTTATGAAGATATTATTACTCAAAGAAAAACAAATTCGATAAGCTTTGATAAAGAAGCTTTTGAAAGTAAGGATAAGGCTATACAAAGAAGGCTTATAAGAAGAGCTATAGGAGAAATAAAGAAGGAAGTTAGAGATGTATCCAAGGAAAATATTGATACATTTCTAAAGCTAGTGGACCTTGGAAATGGGAAGTCCATTATAAAAGATGATTTAGTTTTTCTAAAGTCATATAAGTTTTATAAGATAAGCTTAATTAAAGAAGAATCACAGAGGGGATTAAGGCAAATTTCTATAGATATTGGCGAAGAGAGAAGCTTTGGAGAAAAAAGGATAAGGATAAGTCAAGTCTCAGATTTTCACAAAAAACATGGGAAAAATATTGAATATTTCGATAGGGACAAATTAACTTTTCCCCTACAAGTTAGATATAGGAAAAACGGTGATAGGTTTAAGCCTATAGGCTTGGGTCATTCGAAAAAGATTAAAGACTTTTTTATTGATATGAAGGTAGATAAGGAAAAAAGAGAAAAAATCCCCCTTATTTTATCAGAAAATGATATAATATGGGTGACATCTTTTAGAAGCTCGGAGGATTACAAGGTAGATCCTTCTACAAAAAATATTATAAAGATAGAGGTATATGATGAAGACTGACTACAGTGACATAATTGAAAGAGTATTGATTGATGAGGAAAGTTTGAAGCTAAAGATAGAACAATTAGCGAAAACCATCAACAGTCACTACGAGAATAAGGATACTTTAATCCTCGTAGGAATCCTTAAGGGTTCGGTAATGTTTATGGCAGAACTTGCCAAGAGTTTAAATATCGACCTTAAGATGGACTTTATGGTAGTTTCTTCTTATGCGGAAAACACCTACTCAAGTGGAAATGTCAAAATCTTAAAGGACCTTGATATTGATATCAAAGACAAGGAAGTTCTAATAGTCGAAGATATTATTGATACTGGTTATACCTTAAAGAAGACCAAGGAAAATCTAATAAATAGACAAGCAAAAGACGTAAAAATTGTAACCTTACTAGATAAACCTGAAAGAAGAGAAGTAGAAATCAAACCTGACTGGACAGGATTTAAGATACCAAATGAGTTCGTTGTAGGCTTTGGTCTAGACTTCGATCAAATGTATAGGAACTTACCATATATTGGCGTTGTCAAAAGATCATTTTATGAAAATATAGAAGATGCTAAATAGGTCTTTGGGCCTATTTTGTTTTTGAGGAGGAAAAATGAGGAATTTAGATTCGATGATTATAATTATGTATGGGGCGATAGTAGTATTTTTCCTATACAGAATATATAAACAAATAAAAGATAAGAAAAAACTTGAAGGAGAAATCTCTACATTCAAGAGACCTTCATCTAGCTTTGAGATGATTCTTTTTTCAGTATTAGTCGTAACAGGTGGAGTCAATCTCTATGCAGGCTACCAACAAGGAAATAAACAGAGCATGCTTACAGCTCTTGTAATGATTGCTCTTGCAATTGTATTTATGATATCAACAAGGGCCAAGTTAAGCCTTGCAGAAAATGGCATCCTAGCTAATTCCAACTTTAGAACTTATAAGGAAATTAGAAAATGGGGCTTCGATACAGATAATGGAGACCTTGTTATGGTTGTCAAAGATAGCAAGGGCGAAAGTCGTGAATCAACTAAGGTTAGAAAAGAAGATATAGAAGAAATCAATAGACTAATTAGAAAATATAAGTTAGGCAAATAAGCTTGAAATTTCACCAAATAACCGTATCATATAAGAGTTAATTTGAAAGTGATTTGGAGATTTTATGTTATTAGTAATAGATATCGGAAACACTAATACGGTTATAGGTGTTTACGAGAAGGAAAATTTGAAATCTAGATTTAGAGTGGCGACCGACCTCAAAAAGACAAGTGATGAATTGGTTGCTACTTTATTTAATATGTTAGCAATTAAGAAAATTAGAGTAGAAGATATCGAAGATACTATTATGAGCTGTGTCGTACCAGATGTGATGTATAACTGGCAATCTGCTAATAGGAAGCTCTTTGATAGGGAAGCTATAGTGGTAGATTCTGACACGCCAACCTTTCTTACGATTGAATATGAGAATCCTAGAGAAGTAGGAGCTGATAGGATTGTCGATGCTGTAGCTGCCTTTAGTAAGTACGGAGGACCTACTATAGTCGTTGATATGGGAACAGCCATAACTTTTGATGTAATTACAGAAGATAGGAAGTATCTGGGAGGATCCATCGCACCTGGTATTAGAATTGCCCAAGATGGACTCTTCGGCTCTACTGCAAAACTTCCTAAGATCGAGCTAATGGATCCAGAATCTGCTATTGGTAAAAATACTTCTGAATCAATCAATGCAGGGATAATATTTGGCTATATAGGAATGATTGATAATATAATTTCAATCTTAGAGAAAGAAATGGTAGATAAATACGATATAGACGAAAGCGATATAACAGTTGTAGCTACAGGAGGTTTCTCTGAGCTAATCTCAGCATCTAGTAAATTTATTGAAATTATTGAACCTGATCTAATGCTTGAAGGATTGAGACTAATCTATGAGAGAAACAAAAATCTTTAATGAAATAATGCTTGCCCCCATGGCGGGTATTACTGATTCGGCCTTTAGGCAAATCTGCGAAGAAAATGGTTGTGATAAGACCTTTACCGAAATGGTTTCAGTAAACGCTCTTGATTTTAATAATAGAGCGACAGAAGAGATAATGTATACAGCAGATTGTGAGAAAAACTGTAATATACAAATTTTCGGCAAAGACACAGACATTATCGAAAGAGTAATCAAGGAAAAGATAAATCCTAGAGAAGATTTTAAGGAAATAAGCTTTAATATGGGCTGTCCTGCTCCAAAAATATTTAATAACGGACAAGGATCAGCTTTAATGAGAGATGTGAAGAAAGTCTACGAGATAGGAAAGTGCCTTAAAGATTCTACGGATAAAGTTATCAATGTAAAAATCAGAATGGGTATTGACGATGATTCCATAAACTATATAGAAGTCGGTAAGGCCCTCGAAGATAGCGGAATAGATTACGTCATCCTTCATGGAAGAACTCGCAAGCAACAGTATTCCGGCAAGGCTGATTGGCAGGCTATTAGAAAGCTTAAAGAAACCTTGTCGATTCCTGTTATAGCCAATGGTGATGTCTTTAGTGTTAAAGATTACAAAAATATACTGGATGAGACCAAGGCAGACGGGGTAATGATAGCAAGAGGGGCTATGGGTAATCCCTTTATTTTTAGGCAAATTAAGGATTACATCCAAGGGAAAGAAACTAGTCCCGTAATATATGAAGATATACTTTCTACTATAAAGATACAATATGACCTATCTCTTAAGTACAAGGCTGAAAAACTCGTTATAAACCAAATGAGAAAGCATGTTGGTTGGTACATCAAGGGCCTCCCACAAGCTGCAAGCTATAGGGATAGGGTAAATAAATTAAAAACTAGTGAAGAAATATTTGAATTACTAGAAGAATATAGGAAATTTTTAGAGGATAATTATGACAGAAAATAAAGAAGTAATATTAAGTAAAGAATATTTAGAAAAACTTGAAGATGAACTAGAATATCTTAAGACCAAAAAGCGTCCAGAAATTGCTGAAAAAATCAAAGTAGCAAGAAGCTTCGGTGACCTTTCTGAAAATGCTGACTATGATGAAGCTAAAAACGAACAAGGTGAAGTAGA
>CABQOK010000135.1 GCA_902465755.1 uncultured Anaerococcus sp. | reverse complement strand
AAGTTTTAGTCGCCTTTATTCTCACCCTAATTGCAAGGTTTCTGAAGTTTGATACTGAGATTCGCAAGTCCATCTTTTTATCTTTCTTGATTAGCTTATACCAAAAAGCATGAGCAAACTATTACTCTTGGGAAACTCGACACTGTAAAATATGATGGTGATTCCATTTTGCTTGCAAAAGTGCCTAGACTTTCCGATCCTCTAACCTATTATTTAATTTACAAAATATTGGCATAGTGTTTGGTTGTGTTTTCCATAAAAGAGTCCTTGCAATAAATCACACCAACATGGTTTTATTCTCACTTTCTTTTTTAATAAGGTGTTCCTTCAAGGTCAGCCACAACTGAAAATTCGATTGGAGTATTTCTTGCAGTTGCATAACCTGAAAAGTGCAGGCTGTTTCTGCCATTGTAACAACCTTCAATGAGCCTCATATGCCAGTATATTTGACTGAAGCCTTTACCATATTAATAAAACTGTAAAGGTTACAAACTCACGTATGCCTTCTACTTTTTAAGGACTTCAAATAGACAGCAATTTTTTAACATTTTAAGTGCCAACTACTAAAATTACGCGTATTTGCCAATGTTTTTCTTTAAGCTAAAGGGCGTTGTATACCGTTATCATAATGATTGATATAACCTACATAAGATTTGCTATAAGGTCTGCCACAGATCTTACTATAAAATTACAAACCTTCCTTACATCTACATTAGTAACATAATCAAGACTGTAAGAAAGGGATGTATTCCTCAAAAATTCAATGTCGTTATAGTCATCTCCAATTGCTATTATTTCCTTATCAAATCCATAGAAGTCCTTGATAAACTCTATTCCTGTTTGCTTACTTACAGAAGAGTTAATTACGTCTATGACCCCTATTGATTTGTGGAAGGAGAAGTCTTCTTGGAAGGGATTTTCTAACATATGGTCTGAATATATTGCAAGAGATAGGATTTCTTCGCCTTCTCTTAAGGCTCGAATATCATCTACTGCCCTATCCTTGTCTGTAAAAAGCTTGGTTGAGAAAGTAGTTCCATAGTAGTCTATTACATCCCTAACCTTATCCTTATCTAGTGAATACTTTAAGATTTCTGTCATCTCCTTGCCGTTTTTTACAAAAATATGAGACCCGTTGTTGGCTATGACAAAGTCTGGGTCAATCTTTCCTTCTATTAAAACTAAGAGAGAATGGTAGCTCCTACCTGTAACAAGGCCAAAGAGATTCCCCTTAGCTTGGAAATCTCTTATGGCCTCTATATCTTCTGTTTTAATTTTCTCATCAATGAAAATTGTCCCGTCAAAGTCAGATGCTATTAACTTCATTTTTCTTCACTTATCTCTATCTTTTCAAAGCTAATATTATTTCTATCGAGAAGCTCAACTGCGTATTCGTCCATCCTATAAGCTGTTTCGTAATAAATCTTTTTGATTCCAGCTTGGATTAGGGATTTGGTACAGTTAAGACAAGGAAAATGAGTTACATAGCAAATGGTGTTTTTGGTAGCTATACCTTCCTTGGCACAATATAGTATAGCATTCATCTCGGCATGGATTGTGGCTATACAATGCCCATCTCTCATGGTATGGCCCACCTCATCGCAGTGGGGATTTCCCTTAATAGATCCGTTGTAGCCAGTAGATACTATCCTATTTTCTTCATTTACCAAAACACAACCCACATAGGCCCTATCGCAAGTTCCACGTCTTGCGACAGTCTTTGCCAGTTTCATAAAATATTCTTCCCAACTAAGTCTATCTTTTGCCATATTCTCTCCTTAAAATTTAAGTCTTATCTCAAATAGCATATCAAAGAATTTGTAACTTAGCAACAAGGAAAGGACAAATATGATCATCAAGAGGAAAGTCGTATCCACAAATACACTAGAAACAAGTGAAGTCATAAGATTGGCTAGGGTAAGGGTCGCAACGAGCTTACAAAATACACTTACTTTCTTGTTTACTATCATATAGCCGCTTCTTTCGCTAGTTTGATTTTTGCTTAGATAAAGAGCTAGGAAAAATATCACAGCTGCCACTAGGACAAAGGCAAGGATGGTTATGATATTATCTACCTTCATATAGACAATAGACATCAGCGTTTTTGTAAAAGGATTTAATCTTTCTTCAAAGCTTGCCATAGCACTGTAAAACTTATTTGCATAAGCTGTAGAGAAAACTTGCAAGGTCATATTAATATTCTCCCTATAAAGCTCAAAACCTGCAAGGGCCATTATGAAAAGGCCGATATGTCCTAGGAAATTGCCTGCTATAAAACCTAAGGAAGTAGAAATAATACTCGTTCCAAAGAAAATCAGGATATTTCTACAAATCTGCCTTCCTATAAGAGGAAAACTAAGGATTTGCCCAAAGGCTGAAGTCTTCAAAATAAAAGCAAGAACGATAGAATTTATAGCAAATATTACCATTCCAAAGAGAAATACTATCCCTATTTTCATCAGCAATTCATCTTTCTTTTTCCAAGGCATAAGTCTAGTAAAATCATAAATTGCCGAAGATTGTTCAAGACTTGTTAGGCTTAAGCCAAAAATCCCCATAAAGATAACTATAGGAAGTACCAAGGCTTGATAGTAGTTAGATCCATCAAACTTACCTCCATCAAATTTCTCGAGATTAGTCTTGATACTGTTGTAGATATAGTGGGCATCATATCCCCCGTTTTGACTGAGTCTCTCAAAGTAATCATCCTGAACATGTCCAGGAACATCTAGACTATATACCTCATCAAAGTCTAGTAGCTTATACTTTTCCTTATACTTTAGAGACTCAATTTTAATTTGATCTATGCTTTCTTCATTAATTTTAATATCTTCCTTGTAATTTTTTCCATATAAATCTTCTCTCATGCCTATAACGTTATTAATAAAATTATCATAGTCATTTCTAATAGAATTTTTACTGGAAATACCTACAACCATAGTACAAAAAACTGTAACCAAGATGATCCAAATAGAGAATCTCTTCCAGGTAAATTTAATCAAATTTTTAAAATTACGCATCTTCTCGGCCCCTTTCTAGGTAGAAATAATCTTCGATCTTAGGATTTAGGATATCGTATTGGATAATATCGTCCCTATCTAAGATCTCTTCTACTTCTTCTTTGCTTTGGTTTACAAGAATTGTTGCAACTCTTCCGATTTTATTTACGAGAATCATCTTCCTATCCAAATCATCTGGCACTTGGTCTTTAAAGACAAGCTGGATTTTCTTTAGCTGATTGATTCTTTTATCAGAAGTATCTATAAGCTTGCCATCTTTAGTTAAATAAAAGATATAATCTGATATTCCAGAAAGTTGATCAAGCTCGTGACTTGAGGCAAAGACTGCCTTGCCAGAATCCTTGGCATCTATCAAATATGATAGGATTTCCTTTTTGTTTAGGACATCCATCCCGTCTAGGATCTCATCGATTAGAAGAATTTTCGCACGACTTGCAAGAATTGTTATAAGACCTAGGATATTCTTCTGTCCCTTGGAGAAATTCCTCACGTTTTTGTCTGGGTCAATCTTTTGTTTTTTGATTTCCTCAAGGAAGAAAGCTTCGTCGAAATCTTCATAGATTACCCTGAAAAACCCTGGAATATGCTTTACCTTATAGTAGTTAAAATAGTCAAAGCTATCTGGTAAGAAGGCAATATTTTTGGTAAGAGTCGGATTTTCCCTAATATCCTTACCGTCCAGATTAAAGCTTCCTTCGTCCATATCATAAATCCCACACAAGCACTTAAGAAGAGTGGTCTTTCCAGATCCATTGCGGCCTACAAGTCCTGTAATCATTCCTTCTTCTAAGTCAAAGGAAATATTATCTAGGACTTTTTTTTCATCAAAGGCCTTACTTATTTTATCTGCCCTTATCCTCATATAAACTCCTTTCTGTCTCGTCGAAGATCTCTAATATATCTTTCCTATCAAAGCCTAAAAATATGGCCTTGGTGAAATCTTCCCTGAGATTTTCCGTAAATTCATCTTTACTCTTACCAATCTTACTCTGATCGATTCGGATAAAAGTCCCTATGCCAGGCTTAGTCTCTATTAGGCCTAGTCTATCAAGTTCCTTAAAGGCCTTGGAGACAGTCGTCTGATTGATGGACAAACTCTTCGATAGGTCTCTTACAGAAGGGAACTTGTCCCCATCCTTAAGCAATCCTTTCGCAAGATATAGCTTTGTCTCATCCACGATTTGCATATACAAAGGGACTTCCGAATTAAAATTAAGATTAAACATAAAACCTCCCTTATGGTGTTATGCCATATACCAT
>CABQOK010000134.1 GCA_902465755.1 uncultured Anaerococcus sp. | reverse complement strand
CCAACCTTACAGAAAAGGGAACTGCCAAGGCAGAGAAGTTCTTCGGTATAGAGAACTTATCCGATACTGATAATATCGAGCTTGCCCACTATATTAACAATGCCCTAAAGGCAAATACTACTATGACAAGAGATATTGATTACGTAGTAAATCATGGCGAGGTTGAAATCGTTGATGAGTTTACCGGTCGTATCATGCAAGGTAGGAGATTCTCAGATGGTCTTCACCAAGCCATAGAGGCCAAAGAAGGAGTTGAGGTTAAGGCAGAAAGTAAGACTCTTGCTACAATTACCTTCCAAAACTACTTTAGAATGTATGACAAGCTATCTGGTATGACAGGTACAGCCATGACAGAAGAAGACGAGTTTAGTGAAATCTACAAGCTTGATGTAGTAGAAATCCCAACTAATAGACCTGTTCAAAGACAAGATGATGTGGACTATGTATATATCAACGAACGTGGTAAGTTTAACGCAATTATAGATGAGATTAACAAGGTGCACGCAACAGGCCAACCAATCCTTGTAGGTACTATCTCTATCGAAGCAAGTGAGAGATTGTCCAATGCCCTAAGAAAGGCTGGTATTTCTCATACAGTCCTCAATGCGAAAAACCACGAGAGAGAAGCTGATATTGTTGCCCAAGCTGGTAGACTAAACCAAGTTACTATAGCAACCAATATGGCTGGACGTGGTACAGATATTATGCTCGGTGGTAACGTAGACCACATGGCCATGACTAAGCTAAAAAGAGAAGGTGTGGCAGAGGATGTACTTGAACAAGTAGATTCATTTGCAGAAACTACCGACCAAGCTGTCCTAGATGCAAGAAAGAAATATAGACACTACAAGGACATCTTTAGACCTGAAATCAAGGCTGAAGCTGAGAAGGTTAAGGAAGTAGGCGGACTTTATATCATAGGTTCAGAAAGACACGAATCTCGCCGTATAGACAACCAGCTTAGAGGTCGTTCAGGACGTCAAGGAGACCCAGGTAAGTCAAGATTCTTTATCTCACTTGAAGATGATCTTATTAGACTTAACGGTGGAGAAGCAGTAGCTAAGTTTGTAGAAAAATACAACTACGACGAAAATGAGCCAATAGTTTCTAGAATGGTATCTAAATCCGTAGAACGTGCCCAAACAAGGGTTGAGGCTAACAACTTCGCAACAAGAAAAAGAGTCCTCCAATACGACGATGTTATGAACAAACAAAGAACTATCATCTACAACGAGAGAAGAGAGGTTCTATTTGGTCAAGACATGAAAGAGACTATAGTAGCAATGATTAAAGATGTAATAGCAAATGCTGTTTACACCTTTACCAACCCAGAAATCAAACCAGAAAACTGGGAGATGACAGCCCTACTAAACTACCTCCATGGCCTTGCTATGCCTGTTAAGAGCCTTCACTTCGAAAACATCAACTCTTACAGCCAACAAGACCTCATCGACTACATCACAGATGCGACTCTTGCCAAATATGAAGACAAGGAAGCGACCTTCGGATCTGAGAATATGAGAGAGGTAGAAAGAGTAATCCTACTTAGGGTAATAGATCAAAAATGGATGGATCATATCGATGCTATGGATCAAATGAGAAAAGAAATCGGTGTAAGGGCTATGGGACAAGAAGACCCAGTAAGAGCCTACACAAACGAAGGTTTCGACATGTATGAAGATATGACTAGATCTATCCAAGAAGACACTGTTAAGTACATGCTAAGTGTAGAGATAAGACAAAATATCGAAAGAAAACAAGTCCTAAAACCTAGCGAAGAGCACCTAGAAGACCAAGAGGAAGAAGATATGGAAGGTCTTAATAGAGCAGAACGCAGGAGACTCGAACGTGAAGCTAAAAAAGGCAATGTAAAGAAATAATATGAAGGAAATATTTGAATTAAGATCTGATATAGAAGATTTAAGCCAAAAATTAAAACTAATCGGAGATTCTCTTTGACACAGCTAGCTTGGAAAAAGAGATAAAAGATCTAGAGAAACAATCAGCTAGTCCAGATTTCTGGAACGATTCTGATACGGCCCAAAAGATAATGGCGGACTTATCAAATAAGAAAGATGAACTTGCCGACTACAAGAAGCTTGAAAGTGGAATAGTAGACAATACCGATATGCTTGATCTAGTTGAGATGAGCGAAGAGAAAGAGACAGATACTATAGCAGAAGTCGAAGATTCTCTAAGAAAACTCACTAAGCTTGCAACCCAGATGAAGCTTAAGACCCAGCTTGATGGGGAATATGATAAGAACAATGCCTATATATCAATCAATGCAGGAGCCGGTGGACTTGAGGCTACAGACTGGGCGGATATGCTCTTTAGGATGTATAAGAGATATTTCGATAGTATTGGATACAAGTATGAGATCAAAGATTTAAACAATGAAGAAGCAGGCGGGATCAAGTCAGCTACAATTCATGTTACTGGTCCTTATGCTTACGGATATCTTAGGGCGGAGAAGGGAGTTCACAGACTTGTGAGAATTTCTCCTTTCGATAGCCAATCCAGAAGACACACTTCCTTTGCCTCTGTCGATGTATTCCCAGAGCTTGATCAGAATATAGAACTTGATATCGACCCATCAGACCTAAGAATAGATACCTACAGGGCAAGTGGGGCTGGAGGCCAGCACGTAAATAAGACCGACTCTGCTGTAAGGATTACCCACATACCAACTGGGGTTGTTGCGACAAGTCAGGCAGAGCGTAGCCAAATCCAAAATAGACAGACTGCAATGAATCTTTTGAAAAGTAAGCTTGTTCAGATCAAAGAAGAAGAACAAAGAGAAAAAATCGAAGACATACAAGGAAGCTATTCCCAAATTGCTTGGGGCAGCCAAATCAGGTCCTATGTTTTCCAACCTTATACCATGGTCAAAGACCA
The DNA here is from genome assembly GCA_902465755.1 of uncultured Anaerococcus sp. Classification (GTDB taxonomy): domain Bacteria; phylum Bacillota; class Clostridia; order Tissierellales; family Peptoniphilaceae; genus Anaerococcus. The sequence goes on along the minus strand of CABQOK010000134.1, from coordinate 1,385 downwards.
CAGGACAGGATTTGAGATGGGAAATGTAGAGGGTGTGATGGATGGAGACATCCAAGGCTTTATAGATGCTTACCTTGCTGATAAATAATCGGGACTGTTTATAAAATGATAGCTGCATCCTGTCAGAGAATTATAGGAAGTTCTCTGATGGGGCACTTTCATAAAGGCAGGCCCGTTTTTTTAAAATAAGGAGGAATTTTGAAAGATATAATACTAACAGGTGACAGACCAACAGGCAGACTTCACCTAGGACACTACGTAGGAAGCTTAAAAAACAGAGTCATTATGCAAAATGAGGGTAATTACGATAGGATGTATATCATGATCGCAGACAGTCAAGCCCTCACAGATAACTTCGATAACCCTGGAAAAATCAGGGAAAATCTCATAGAAGTAGCCCTAGACTATCTTAGCGTGGGACTTGATCCAGAAAAGGTCACATTTTTCGTTCAATCTCAAGTCTCAGAGCTAACAGAGCTTACCTTCTATTTCCTAAATCTAGTAACCCTATCAAGACTTGAGAGAAATCCAACAGTTAAGTCAGAAATTAAACTAAGGGATTTCGAAACATCCCTACCAGCAGGATTTCTAATCTACCCAGTAAGCCAAGCCGCTGATATTCTTCTCTTTGATGCAAATATAGTTCCAGTTGGAGAAGACCAAGAGCCAATGCTTGAGCAAGCAAGAGAGATTGCTAGAAGCTTTAACCACATTTATGGAGATACCTTCATAGAGCCAAAGGCAGTCCTTCCAGAGGCAAAAGTCGCAAGACGTATGCCAGGAATCGATGGAGGGGCCAAGATGAGCAAATCCTTGGGAAATGCCATCTACCTTGCAGATGATAAGAAAACTGTCAAGAAAAAGGTAATGAGCATGTACACAGATCCTGATCATATCAATATCGAAGATCCAGGAAAGGTCGAAGGTAATATTGTCTTTACCTATCTAGATGTATTCTCAAAAGCTGAGCACTTTAAGGAGTTCCTTCCAGAATATGAAAACCTAGACGCCCTTAAAGACCACTACAGAAGGGGAGGATTGGGAGATGTCAAGGTAAAGAAATTCCTAATTAAGGTCCTAGAAGACGAACTAGAACCAATCAGACAAAGAAGAGCCCTATACGAAAAGGACCTAGAAAAAGTATTCACAATCCTAGAAGAAGGAACAGCGAAAGCAAGAGAAGCTGGAAGAGCAAAGGTCGAAGAAGTAAAAAAAGCCATGGGCATCAACTATTTTGAAGACGAAAAGCTAGTAAAAAGCTTGCAGGAAAAATATAAATAAGACTTTCCCTCTACCCTTATGGAGGGCTTAAGTCGAGATATCTCATGACTACTGGTTATGTATAATAATTGGCGAGAAAGGTATTTTCCCAGTTATCCACCTCG
>CABQOK010000133.1 GCA_902465755.1 uncultured Anaerococcus sp. | reverse complement strand
GCGGATCATAGTCTCTTTCTATAATATCGTAATTACTCATGATATAATCTAAAACCCTGCCATCTTCAAATGGAATTGCCATTTCTACAAGCTCATAGTCTTGTTTTATGATTGAGACGATTTTCTCCTTAAGTCTTATAAGATCTTCTTCTTTGTGAGCAGATATAAGGATTTTTTCCCTATCTCTTTTGTATAGACTTACACCTAGCTCATCACATACCTTATCCATCTTGTTAAAGACGTAAAGAACTTCCTTATTTCCAACATCAATTCCTTGAAGAGAGTTTTCAATTGTCTCTATCTGATGGTCAATATTATGACTTGAATCGATTACTATAAGGAGCATATCGGCAAATCTAACCTCGTCTAAGGTTGTAAGAAAGGAGTCATTTAGCTCCTTTGAGAGGTTATCGATGAAACCTACAGTATCTGTCAGGGTAACCTTAGTGTTTGAAAAATCTAGTCTTCTAGTCGATGTATCAAGGGTCGCAAAAAGCAAATCGTCCGAATATACATACTTTTCCTCACCGAAAAGCTTTATCATTCCATTTAGTATTGTAGACTTGCCTGCATTGGTATAACCAACTAGGGATATATTGTGGACATCCCTTCTACCCTGCCTATTTATTCTTTTGGTCTTATCCAAATCCTTAAGGGCCTTTTCCAAAGACTTGATATCTCTTACAATAGCACGCCTATCAGTCTCAAGCATGGTCTCACCAGGTCCTCTTGTACCAATTCCTCCTGCCTGTCTTGATAGGTAGGAGAACCACTTGTTAATCCTTGGCAATTGATATTTTAATTGGGCAAGCTTAATCTTAAGTCTTGCTTCCTTGGTATTTGCACGCATAGCAAAAATATCTAGTATAAGAGTTGTCCAGTCCACTACGTGAAGTTTCATCTCTTCTTCTAGATTATAAAGCTGACTAGCTGATAATTCTACGTCAAATATTACCGTATCTATGTCGTTTTTTTGGGCAAGGTCCATAATCTCTTCGACTTTTCCCTTGCCTATATAATATCTGGGATTGACCTTGCTTATGTTTTGGGATACGTAAGCTTCAGTCTTTCCTCCTGCAGTATTAATCAAAGACTCTAGTTCGTAAATCTTGTTATCAAGATCATCGTCTTTGCCTATTGCATTAACTTGTATAACTCTTTGCATAAATTTCCTTTCTAAATATGATTATACGACTAATCCCTTGATTATAAAAGTTAATTAGTCTGGAAGTATTTACTTAAAAATGATAAAATGATATTATCTAGAATATTAAAAATAAATCATGGAGGCATTATGCATAATAAACTTGCCGCTCTTGTTGGAAAAATAATACTAGTTGTAATATTATTTGTAGCTGGCCTTGGAGTTATTTTTGCTGGCATGACAGGTGGAGCAATACTTGAAGTAATGAAGACTGCTCCCAAAATCGATGCTAATAGTATAAAATACGAAATGAGCCAAAACTCAACAATAGTGGATGAAAACGGAAACGAAGTCGATTCGATTGCTACAAGCGAATACAGACAGATAGTAGATTATAAAGATATACCTAAGAATTTAAAAAATGCATTTGTCGCAGTTGAAGATGAAAGATTTTATAAACACAATGGTATAGATCCCTTATCAATCCTAGGTTCTGCTATTGAGAATATGAAGGCAGGATCAATCGTAAGGGGTGGATCTACTATAACCCAGCAGCTTGCAAGAAATACCTATCTCTCTAATGATCAGACTTATGAAAGAAAGATAAGGGAGATCTATCTTGCTCTTGAAATCGAAAAGTATCTCGACAAAGATGAAATCCTAGGAGCCTATCTAAATAGGGTCTTTATGGGACAAAATTCTTACGGGGTTCAAGCTGCGGCGAAAACTTACTTCAACGAGGATGTATCTAATCTTAATCTTGCCCAATGTGCTTCCCTTGCTGGAATTGTCCAATCTCCTTCAGAAAACTCTCTCTATAAGTCAATTAAGACTAGTGAAGTGACTGACCAAAGAGTCCTAGGTGAATTTAGCATAGAAGGAAACAAGTACTCAGCAGTATACAACGAAGCTCCTTACAAAAGAGAAGAATACGTCCTAGATAAGATGCTCGAAAATAACTACATCGACGAGGCTCAATACAAAGAAGCCAAAGAATTTGATGTAGCAAGCACAGTAGAGCCTGCGGAAAGGTCTAATACAGAAATCGCTAGCTACTTTAACTCTCTTCTAGAACGTCAAGTAGTTGATAAACTCATGGATGTATTAAATATTTCAGAAAACCAAGCCTGGGATAAGCTCTATTATGGTGGTCTAAAGATTACAACGACCCTAGATAAAGACTTACAGGCTAAACTTGAAAATATATATGCTGACTTTTCAGAATATCTCATAGGTAATAGCGAAGGCCTAGGATATGCTCCCCTACTTGATTTATCCTATGATAACTGGGGAAATATCGTTAACTCTAGCGGTGGCTTACTCTATTACAAGAAAGCAAATCTCCTAGATGAAAACAACGACCTCTTCCTAAACTCAGATGAGGCCTGGTATGACGATGCTGGAGACTTAATCCTTTCAACAAACAAGGCCTACCTTGACCAAACTAAACTTATATTTAAGGATTTCTATTCCTTAGATGAAACAAACTCCAACCTTAGAACTCATAGAACTGGCCGAATTGAATTCGAGACCAACGAAGATATCTATCAGGATGGAGAAGACAATATAGTAATTAGCAAAAAATATCTAGATAATAACCCAGAACTTCTTACAGCTTATGACGATGGATCGATTGTACTTAACAAGGACTATTACGATATAGACCTAAACGGTGTAATCCAACCTCAATCATCTTCTGTAATAATAGATCAAAAGACCGGACATATCAAGGCCTTGATGGGAGGACGTGACCAAGAAGGAATAAATATCTTAGATAGGGCATCAAGTGTTCCAAGACAGCCTGGTTCATCAATCAAGCCTATAGCAACTTATACAGCTGCTCTAGATAATGGCTTTAACCTTGCAACTGGTGTAGACGATGTTCCTTTCGAACTAACCGAAGATGGCGAAGCTTGGCCTGTCAATGTATATGGCTACTACATGGGCTACACCCCTATAAGAGATGCTATCAAGATGAGTATAAATACAATAGCTGTTTCTACCCTTGATAAGGTAGGAATCGATACAAGTCTTGAATATCTTAGAAACTTTGGCCTAATCAAAGACAATGGTAGAGATTATTTCGTGACGAAAGATGAAAATCCTGACACAAATGACGAAAACCTCGCAGCCCTAGGAGTTGGTGCTATGAGTCACGGACTAACCACACTCGATATGACTGCAGCCTACGCAGCCCTTGCCAATAAAGGCGAGTACAATGAACCTCTGACCTTCTCTAAGATAACCGACTCCCAAGGAGAAGTAATCTTCGATGAAGAAAATCTAGTAAAACACACAGTAACAAGTCCAGAAACAGCCTATCAAGTAACCTCTGCCCTAGAAAGTGCAGGCGAATACTATGGCAATATCCACCTAAACGGAACAGACTACGCTACCAAGACCGGAACAACCGATGATAAGACTGACTTCTGGTGTGTTGGATATACTCCATACTACACGGTTGGAGTCTGGATGGGAGCAGATAATCAAAATATCAGCTTAAACAGCAACAGTGTAGATAGAGCAGCCCTCATGTGGAATGTTATAAATACAGAAATCCTTGCGGACACAGAACCTGTAAGTTTTGAAGAACCAGAAGGAATAAGACATATGGAAGTTGACACCATAAGCGGTAAACTTCCTACTGACGCCTCAAGGGGTGATCCACGTGGTACAGTCAAAGAAGAAATCTTTGGTCCAGAAAACTATCCAAAAGAAGAAGATGACATGCACAAATGGGCTTATATAGATTCAAGAAATAATCTATTAGCAAGTGATGTCACACCTAAATTCTTAATCCAAACTAGGTCATTAATAGTTGAGAAAAACGAATATGATCCAAACAAGTTTAATGGAATCATTCCAAGAGACTGGGATTACAGGATGCCAACAGTCTACTCAACCTTAGTCTACACACCACCAAAAGTGGAAGATAAAAAAGATAAGGATAAGGACAAAGATAAAGACAAAGATAAAGATAAAAATGGAGAGAAAGATAATGAAAATGATGGCGGAACTAACAATTCTACAAGTGACGCCCTTGATAATCTCTTAAATAAGGAATCCACAGAAAATAATTCTGGATTCGGCTACTAGAAGTCCCCCCTGCGGGGTCTTTTAGTTTTATCTATTTTGTCTTGAATTAA
>CABQOK010000132.1 GCA_902465755.1 uncultured Anaerococcus sp. | reverse complement strand
CAGATTCGAATTTTTGACATTCTTTTTTATTTAATAATCTAGTAACTCTAACTATATAAGTCTTATCTAGTTTCTTACTAGGATGAATTATTTGATTTGTAAAGACACCATCATTCGTAATAATTAAAAGGCCTTCACTGTCCTTATCTAGCCTTCCTGCAGCGAAAAATCTTTTATCTGTTTTTATTAAATCATTCAGATCTCGCTTATTATAAGGGTCGAAGTTGCTGGTAATATATCCTCTTGGTTTATATAATTTGATGTAGATTTTTTCTTCAATTTGTAGAATCTCCCCATCTATTTCCACAAGATCAGAGTCTTTTATATCAAGACCTAGTTCATATGTAAGCTTGCCATTAACTTTAACCTTCCCATTTTTTACAAGATCATCAGCCTTTCTCCTTGAAGTGTAGCCACTTCTTGCAATGTACTTGTTAATCCTCATAAGTGTCTCCATCTAGGTTGATGTCTGGCAATTCTTCTAAGGAAGTGATATTAAAGTATTTAAGAAAATCTGTAGTTGTCACGTAAATAATAGGCTTTCCAATCTTATCCAGCCTTCCATTTTCCTTAATTAGTCCCCTAGCCATTAAAGAATCGATTGTGGATTGGGAATTTACTCCTCTTATCTTGTCAATCTCGGCTCTAGTAATTGGTTGTTTATAAGCGATAATTGAAAGAGTCTCCAAAGTTGAAGTTGACAACTTTTTTTCGGATTTTTTTATTACTTTTTCAAAATATCTGTCATGGCAACCTCTCGTGGTAAATTGATAAGAATCATCGAACTTTCTAATAATTAAGCCTGATCTACTGGAATTTCTTTCCTCAATCATCTCATCTAAAGCAATTTTAATATCCTTTTTATTAAAGTCGTAAATTATTGCGGAAAGATCTTCCAAATCTATTGGTTCTGCCCATATATATAAAATTTCTTCTATAAGTCCTTTAAGATATTCCTTATCCATATTACCTCTTTATAACTACAAAAGAATTTAGACCCTTGGCCTCTAGGCTTATTTCCTTTAGTTTTACTAATTCTAGAAGCGCTAAGAACGTAGCTATGCACTCAGCCTTATTTTTAATTCTGTCAGTTAGAGAAGATAAATCCAGTTTTTTGGTGAAATTTAAGGTCTTTTTGATCTTTTCGACATAATCATTTACATCTTCTTGATTTATACTTTTGACTATAGACTTCTCTGACTTTTTCTCCAAATTTGTCATCAATTTTCTAAATTCTTGTGTCAATATATTAATATCTTTATCGATCTTTACTTCTTCATATCTTTCAAATTGACTGAGGTCTTCTTGATATTTACTGTAGATTCTCCTAGCTTCATCCTCCATACTCTTAAATTCATCTTCTACTGATTTGATTTTCTTGTAGTAGATTAAATAAGAAAGAAACTCCTCTTCTAGGTCATCTTTTTCATCTTTAGGCAACAATTTATTGGCTTTAATAGTCAGTAGAATTGATGCTATATATATAAACTCCGACAAATTTTCTATATTTTCATCTAGTTTATTGATTTCTTCTAGGTAGGAATTTGTAATCTCTTCAAGTTCTATATCATAAATATCTATTTTCTTTTTCTCAATTAATTTTAAAAGTAAATCAAAAGGACCTGTGAAGGCTGCAAGTTCTATATTTAATCTAGTCTCGCTCATTTAAGTTTTTCTTCGCATATAAAACAGCTATAATACTTTTTGCATCTGTAAGTTCTCCATTTTCTATCATATTGTACAAATCATCGATAGAGTAGGAATAAGCCATTACATTTTCATCTTCATCTTGTTCTAGTTCAGACTTGACCAAATCACTTGCTATAAAAAATGATAGTTTATCATTTGTAAAACCTGGTGATGCATGCATATCGAATAAGTAAGAGATATTCTCAGGAAAATATCCAATCTCCTCTTGGAGCTCTCTTTTAGCTGTCTCTATAGGTAGTTCATTGCTTTCTACTAGGCCTGCTGGAATCTCGAGGGTCACTTTGTCTATAGCTTTTCTGTATTGTTTAACCATCCACAACTTACCCTCATCATCAAAAGCGATAATTCCTACACCCTTTTGATGGTCTACGATTTCTCTTTTAGAATACTTTTTGTTTTCAAGCTCAACAGTATCAACTCTGAGCTTAAGAATTTTGCCATCATATATAGTATCAGATTTTATAGACTTTTCATAAAATTTATCTTCATTCATTTCTTAAATCCTCCGCCATTTGTAACATTTCTTCCGCAGATTTTTTGCTAATAGCTGTGATATCAACTCCGCTTATCATCCTTGCAATCTCTAAGCTACGATCTTTACTAGATAGTTTTTCTGTTCTGCTTATAGTGAAATCTTTAACGTCTTCTTTCTTGATAAGTATATGGTTGTTCGCAAGAGATGCAATCTGAGGCAAGTGACTTATAGCTATAATTTGCCTCTTATTGGATAAATCTAGGATTTTCTCACCTACAACTTGAGCTGTTCTTCCACTTATTCCTGTATCAATTTCATCGAATATCAAGGTATCTACACTATCAGCATCAGAAAATACTTCTTTGAAAGCAAGCATAATTCTAGCTAGCTCCCCACCTGAAGCGGTTTTTGATAGAGGCTTTAGTAAATCACCTTTGTTAGTGCTTATGAGAAAGTCAATATCATCGAATCCATTTGATTCTAGGCTCTCTTTTCTCACAATTTCTATTTTGAACTTGCCATTTTTAATATCTAATTCTTTGATAGCCTCGTTTATCTCTGCTTCAAGAACTTTACTTTTATTTTTACGAATTTCACTTAATTTTGAAGAATAATCTGATAAATCCTTGTCTATCTTTGAGATATCCTTGTCTATATTTGCTCTCAATTCTTCGATTTCATCTAGTTCTTTAATTCTTTCCTTTATCTTATCATAATATTCTTTAATATCTTCTATAGTAGATCCGTATTTTCTCTTTAGGGTAAAAAGAGTCTGATTTATCATATCTAGCTCATACATCCTCTCAGGATCTTGCTCTAATGAAGATTCGTACGAATCTATATCTTGATAAACGTCATTTATTAGCTCTGAGATATTTACCAAACTCTTGTATATATCACCTATCTTTTCATCAACTGAAGTATAGGAATTGATTTCAGAAATACACTCATTTATTATACTTGTTAAGGAAACTTGGCCAAATTCGCTTGAATCTAGATACTCCTTGATTTTATTAGAAGAGTTCATGATAGAAGAAATATTGTTTAGCTTTTGATATTCTTTGTCTAATTTTTCCTCATCTAGGTTGAAAATATCAACTTCTTCAATTTCATTTATCTGATAATTAATCAGATCTCTTTCTCTAGTAATCTCTTCTTCGGACAAATTAAGCTTTTCAAACTTATCTAATAATTCTAAACGCTGTCTATATAGTTTACTTAAACTTTCTCTAATGACTTTACTTTCTTCATCCTTAGTGAAATTATCAATCAAATCTGTATAATTTGATTTGTTCATAAAGGAATTACTATCGCCCTGTTTGTAGATATCCATCAAGATATGAGATATTTCCCTAAGACTATTCAGGTTCGTAACCCTACCATTTACCCTAATATTTGATGATTTTTTGCCAATAGTTCTAGTTATTATTAGCTTATTGTCATCGAATGATATGTCCATATCGCACAATTTTTTCTTAGTCTCTGAGTTAACTTCAAATACTGCCTCTACAATAGTCTTATCAGCAAATCTTCCAATACTGTCCTTATCTGCCCTTGCTCCTAAACAAAGGTTGATCGCTTGTAAAATTAAACTCTTACCAGATCCAGTCTCGCCTGTAAGGACATTGAATCCTTCCTCAAAATATATGTGATTTCTTTTAATAATTACAAAATTGTCTATAAATAGCTCTGAAAGCATTATTTTATGAGGCTCCTCAAATCTTCTATTAATAGGTCTATCTTTTCTTCTGACGTTGGAGTAATAAAAATAGTATCAATTCCAGTAACAATCCCACCAACATTTTCAAGTTTTTCGTTTGTTATATAGGCACCGCATACAGTTGCACAATATGAAATTGTCTTAATTACAATAAGTCCTGAGGTTTTCTCTATAGACAAAACGGATTCTTTAAAAATCTTTTCCATTCTTTCTGTAAGTGTATCATAAACTGTATCAACAACTGTATATTTGTATTCATAATCATCAGTTTGAACTTTTGATATTCTTAGCTCTTTAATGTCTCTAGATATAGTCGCCTGAGTAGCATCGACCCCATGGTCTTTGAGCATCTCAGATAATTGACTCTGTGTCTTTACGTCGTTATTTTGAATTATATCTAAAATCAAT
>CABQOK010000131.1 GCA_902465755.1 uncultured Anaerococcus sp. | reverse complement strand
TACTCAGGAAAACAAAGAAATGCTGAACGTGGTGGTAACGTTGAGAAATTTAACAAAAAATACGGTAGAAAATAGTAGAAATTATAAGGTAAGGCGACTTACCTTATTTTTGTGTATAAAAAATGAAAATAAAAGATTATTTAGATAAAAATTATGATATTAGCCTTATCGCTATAACTTATCTTCTAGATACAAATAAAAGCTCGGTAATTCTAAGAAGTGAAGAAGAGCTTGAAAGAAAAGTAAGTATAAAATTAGATGATATTCTAGCTAAATTTGATAAGGGCTATCCACTCCAATACGCCATAGGAGAATGGGAATTTTACGGATTGAGTTTTAAGGTAGATGAGAGAGCTCTTATACCTAGATTTGAAACAGAAATAATAGTTGACCATATTATAAAATCTCCTTATAAAAAAGATAAGATACTTGATATCGGGACAGGTTCTGGAGCTATAGCCATAAGCCTAGGTAAAAATTTACCTGCTAGCGAAATTACAGGCAGCGATATTAAAGATGATGCCCTAAGTCTTGCTCAGGAGAATAAAAAGAGATTAAAGGCTTCTAATGTTTCTTTCATAAAATCTGATTTGTTTGAGGAAATTTCAGAAAAATTTGATATAATAATATCGAACCCTCCCTACATAAATCAGACTGATTATGATAAGTTAGATGAGAGATTATACTTTGAGCCAAAATCTGCGCTATTGGCAAGCGAAGATGGCCTATATTTCTACAAAAGAATAATAAAAGATGCAAAGGCTTATCTTAACCAGGGAGGAAGACTTGTTTTTGAAATTGGATATGACCAAAAGCAAAGAATATGTGAGCTTTTGAACGAATCTGATTTTAAAAATATCAAAAGTATGAAGGATTATAATGATTTTGATAGATTTATAATCGCTGAGAAAGGATAAAAGATGTTTGAAAATATTGAACATATAAAAGAAAACTATTTGGATCTTGAGAAAAAAATGATCGATCCAGAGGTTTTGGCAGATATTTCTAAACTAACTAAGATAACTAGAGAGTACAATTCTCTAAAACCAATAGTTGAAAAATATGAGCAAATCAAAGATTCTGAGTCTACTATTGAAGAAAACAAAGACCTAATCAATGAAGCAGATGATCAAGATATGGTCGATATGTTAAAAGAAGAAATAAAAGAAAACGAGAAGCTCTTAGAAGAGTACAAGGAAGAGATGAAAATCCTCCTTATTCCAAAAGATCCTAACGATTCAAGGGATGTTATTGTTGAAATAAGACCAGGAGCTGGTGGTGACGAGGCAGGGCTTTTCGCCGGAGACCTATATAGGATGTATCACATGTATGCTGACAAGGAAGGCTACAAGACAGAAGACGTTGAAGTAACTAGCCAAGGAGTTGGTGGAATCAAGGAAGCTACCTTTATGATTAGAGGAGAGGGAGCTTATTCTAGATTTAAATATGAATCTGGAGTTCACAGAGTTCAAAGAGTTCCTGAAACAGAATCAGGTGGTAGAATCCATACTTCAACAGCCACGGTTGCAGTTTTGCCAGAAGTAGACGAGGTTGATGTCGAGTTAGATCCTAATGATATAAGAACAGATGTATTTAGATCATCAGGAAATGGTGGACAATCAGTGAACACAACAGACTCTGCTGTAAGGCTTACCCATATTCCAACAGGAATTGTCGTAAGTATGCAAGATGAAAAAAGCCAAATCAAGAATAAAGAAAAGGCTATGAAGATTCTTCTAGCCCGTATATATGAACTTGAAGAGGAAAAGAGAAATAAGGAAATAGCTGATAACAGAAAAAGCCAAGTCGGTACAGGTGATAGGTCAGAAAGAATTAGAACTTATAACTTCCCTCAAGGAAGAATCACAGATCACAGGATAAACAAGACGATTTATCAATTAGATGACTTCCTAAATGGTAATATAGGAGAAATGATAGATTCCTTAATTGCCGAAGATCAAACTAGAAAATTAGAGAAAATAGGCGAGGAAGAATAGATTGTTTGAATTCTTATCGAGAAAGTTTATCAAAAAATCCACCAATATGGATGATTTTTCCTATAGACTTTCTTTAATATCCCTGTCTTCATCTATAGGTATAGCTATAAATGTATTGCTATTTATTATGAAGGTAAGCCTCGGATTTGTAATCCATTCCCAGGCTATAATAAATGATGCTTTTAATAACTTATCGGATTCTGTAGTATCTTTGATGGCGCTTTTTGGATCAAACATTAGCAAGAAACCTGCCGATAAGGAACATCCTTTCGGTCATGGAAGAAGTGAGTATGTAATTAGCTTATTAGTTTCTATAGTAATTATGTATGTAGGATTCACTCTTTTTGTAAATTCTGTAAAAAGCTTTAACGATAATAGCTTTGAAGGGATAAGTCTTCTAACTTTAGTAATATTACTTCTTAGTAATGCCTTTAAAGTATACATTTATCTATTAAATAAGAAACTTTACAAGAGTCTCGATAGCGAACTAAACTTAGGAGTAATGCTTGATGCAAGAAATGATATAATAGCGACAAGCGCAATCCTTCTTGGGTCAATTATACAAGGCTATGTCAGTTTTAATGTCGATGCAATTATGGGTATCATAATTTCATTTTTTGTCTTCTATCCAGGTCTTGAAATGTTCAAGGATACTACGGCAGTCCTTCTAGGAAAAAGAGTCGATAGCGAGATAGAAAAGAAAATTGATCAGATAATTATGGACAGTGATCTGGTAATTGGATATCATGACTTACAAATTCATGAATATGGCAAGGGAAGAATGGCGGGATCAGCTCACGTGGAAGTTCCTGCTAATCTAACAGTGGAAGTAGTTCATAAAGAAATCGATAAGATAGAAAGAGAAATTTACTCAAAGGCAAAAGTCGAGATAACAATTCACATGGATCCAACCTATTGTGTAATAGATGATAAGTGAAAGAAGATATAATGGAAACAGAAGTTTTAAAGATTGATAGAGAAAACATAGATGAAGAAATTATTAAAAAGGCTGCAAGTCTTCTTAGAGGAGGCGAGCTTGTAGCTATTCCAACTGAGACCGTTTATGGACTTGGGGCAAATGGCTTAGATGAAAATGCTTGTCTAAATATTTTCAAAACTAAGAAGAGGCCAGCTGATAATCCTCTAATTTTACATATTTCTAATAAAGAAATGTTGTATAATCTAGTAGAAGATGTAAGTAATGATGCAAAAAAACTTATGACTTTATGGCCAGGACCATTGACTATGATTTTCAAAAAATCAAAGATTATTCCAGAAGTTGTAACTGCAGGTGGAGATACAGTAGCTGTTAGATTTCCAGTTGATGAAATTGCAAGGAGAATAATAGATGAAGCTAATCTTCCTATAGCAGCTCCTTCCGCAAATATATCTGGTAGGCCTTCTCCTACAAATGCTAGTGACTGCTATTATGATCTTAATGGGAAGATTCCATTAATTGTAGATGGTGGAGCTTGCAATATAGGAATAGAGTCTACTGTGATTGATATGTCCGAAGAGACGCCGACAATCCTAAGACCAGGCTTTTATACTTTGGAATATATTAGAGAAATTCTTCCTAATGTAGTCTTAGATGATGCCTTGGTTGACGATAATAAAATTCCTAAATCGCCAGGGCAAAAATACAAGCACTATGCTCCTAAAGCTAGAATGCAGGTTTATGTAGGAGATAGGGCTGCTGATTATATTTATAAAAAGGCCAGGGAGTATCAAAATAAGGGAGTCAAAGTAGGAGTCTTGGTCTTTGAAAACGATATGGAAAGATTTGATGAATTTGAGAGAATATCTTTTGGTGACAGAAATGACCTTAGCCAAATGAGCCAAGTGTTATTTACAGCGCTAAGGAAGATGGACAGATTAAAAGTAGATCTTATACTAGCCGAAGGTGTAATGGATAATAACTTGGGTAAGAGTATAATGAATAGAATGAAAAAATCTGCCTCAGGCAATATAGAATATTTATAGGAGGGCTTATGGGAAAAGTAAAGATACTAGATCATCCAGTAATTAAACATAAAATAACAATATTAAGAAATAAAGATACAGGTGCTAACGAGTTTAGATCTTTAGTAACAGAGATTGCAATGATTCTTGCTTACGAAGCAAGCAAGGATTTAAGCCTTGAAGAATTTGAAATGGAAACACCTATAGCAAAGACAACAGGATATAGATTAGCTGGTAAAAAACAAGCTGTAGTTCCAATCCTAAGAGCAGGACTAGGTATGGTTGATGGAGTCCTTGAAGTACTTCCAGCAGCCAAAATCGGTCATATTGGAATGTACAGGAACGAGGAGACTTTA
>CABQOK010000130.1 GCA_902465755.1 uncultured Anaerococcus sp. | reverse complement strand
TAAGTCCTGCCATAACTCCTAGACCAATAAGTTTACCTATTACAGAATTTGGAGATTCTCCTATTTTGTCAGCAAAAGTCTTTACATTTACAGTTTCTGGAATTTCTATTATTCCATCGTCCTTTTTCTCTTCAGCTTGTTTTTTGCTAGCCTTGGAAGTTTTCTTATTTTTGCTTTTTTTCTTTCTTTTTTTCTTAGGCTTTTCTTCTTCAAAATCATCTTCTTCTACATCTTTTGCTTGTTTGATGTTTTTGTGATTTTTCTTATTTTTGCTATTTTTATTATTTTCTTTTTGATGTTTCTTGTTTTTAGCTTTTTTCTTTTCTTCTTCTATCTCATCAAAATAGCCTTGGATAAGCTCAAGATCACTTCCTCCAACCATGGACATGTGGGATTTGATATTTAAGCCAAATTCCTCATTTAATAATTTCACCATTTCCTTGGCTGCCATATTATTTTCTTTTGCTAATTCATATACTCTTACTTTTCCTGCCATAAAACTCTCCTCAATTTACTTCATAAGCTTTTAACTCCTCGTAAAGTTCGTCCGAAACTTCTGTTCTAAAAACTCGGTTTAGCTTATTAGTTCTGATGGCTTCCTCTATGCAAGCATCATCCTTGCAAATGTAGGCGCCTCTTCCGTTTTTCTTTCCAGATTCATCTATCAAAATTCCTTCTTCTTTGTTTTTGACAACTCTTAGAAGGTCTTTTTTGTCTTTAAGCTTGCCACATACCACGCATTTTCTTTGTGGAATCTTCTTAGCTTTTTTCATTTTCTAATCCTCATTAGATTCATCTTCTTCATAAGCTTCTACAGTGGAATCAATATTTGTAATATCTTCTACTGTATCATAGCTTTCTTCTTCTATTATTTCTTCTACTTGGGAATCACTTATTAAATCATCTTCAGTATCATCATTTTCTTCATCAAGGTCTAAAGAAATGTCTTCATCCTCTAAAGTAGCATCTTCATCAGCCACTTCTTCGACCTCCTCTTCTGCCTCGTTTAGTCCAAGTATTTCATCTATTTCTTCTTGGCTTAAGTTTTCGTATTCTTCACTACTTTTTATATCAATCTTCCAGCCAGTTAGTCTTGCTGCAAGTCTTGCATTTTGACCTTCTTTTCCTATAGCTAGGGATAGTTGGTCGCTTGCTACAACTACAAGGCTCTTCTTGCTCTTTTCATTGACAAGAACTTCGATGATATCCGCTGGAGATAGGGCATTTGATATGAATACTTTGATGTCCTTGTCAAAGTTAATTATGTCGATTTTTTCTCCTTGTAGCTCTTCAACTATGGAGTTTACCCTAATTCCCTTAAAACCAATACAAGCTCCTACTGCATCTATCCCTTCATCATTTGAAAATACAGCCATCTTTGTCCTAGATCCTGCTTCTCTTGCAAGTGAATAAATCTCTATCACTCCGTCTGTGATTTCAGGAACTTCAAGCTCAAAAAGTCTAGTTATTAGATCTTGGCTTGCTCTTGATAAGACGATTTGAGGTTCTTTTGACGAATTTCTAACCTCTTTTATAAGAAACTTCATCTTAGCGTTTGATGGATATTCTTCTGTAGGAACTTGCTCTTTTATTGGGACTACACCTTCGATTTTATCTAAGTTTACATATACATTGTACTTATCTTTTCTTTGAATAGTTCCTGTGATCATCTCGTTGGCCCTTTCGATATATTCACCGTAGAGGGAATCTCTCTGAGCATCTCTGATTTTTTGTATTACGATATTTCTTGCAGTTTGAGCTGCGACTCTACCGAAGTTTTTGGGAGTGAGCTTAATCCTCGCTATATCACCTAAGTGATAGGTCGGATTTTCATCCAAGGCATCCTTTAGGGAAATTTCTGTGATAGTATCGTCTACTTCATCTACTACCTCTTTTAGGGCAAAGACTTCGATTTGTCCAGTCTCTTCGTCAATTATGACATCCACATTTTCTTCATTGTCATAATTTTTTTGGTAGCTTTTGATAAGAGCTTTTTGTAAGGCATCTAGAATAGTTTCTTTATCCAGATTTTTTTCCTTACAAAGTTCGTCCAAAGCCAACATAAAATCATTGTTCATAATATCTCCTTAGAAAACAATCTCAATATAAATTTCTTTTACGTCTTCTTTCTTAACCTTCTTTGTATTATTATCTTCTAGGACAAATTCATAAAAATCTTCGCCAATATCTTTGATTTTTCCTAGGAAAATCTCACCATCTTTTAACTTAATTTTTAAAAGTTCATCCTTGTTTCTTTCTATATCTTTATCAGTCTTTAGAGGGCGGGATAAATCTTGACTTGAGACTTCGAGATAATATGAATCTTTTATTATATCAATCTCATCTAGTTTCTCATCAAGAAAAGCACTAACCTTCTCACAATCTTCGATTGTAATCCCTCTCTTATTATAGATAAAGAATGTTAGGATTTTGTTGTTTTTTTGACCTTTAAATTCGATATCTACTAATTCATAACCTAAGCTTTCAATATCAGATTCAAAGACTTCTTTTAATCTTTCAGTTAAATCCATATTACCTTCCTTCGTCTTAACAGATTAAAAGAGTGGAAACCATCCCCCACTCTTTTGCTATGATTATTATACTTTCAATAAGGATAAGTTCAATATTTCTATGATGGAAGTCTCTATAAAACATTAAAAACATTTATATTCCAAAACATTTATATTCACCTCTATTTGATAAATAATTTACATTAGAAAACGTTATTTCTCTTGTAATTATTCAGTAAAACGTTTATAATTAAGATAGATACATAAATAAAGGAGGAAATATGTTATTATTTATTATCGGTCTTATAATTTTGATCGGCGGCGGTTTCGTCTATTCTAAATATGTTGAAAAACAACTTGAACCCGACGATCGTGAGACTCCAGCTGTTAGAAAAGCAGACGGAATCGACTTTGTTTCTATGAGCGAGAAGAAAAACTGGCTTATTAACTTACTAAATATCGCAGGAACTGGCCCAATCTTAGGCCCTATCCAAGGAATCCTTTTTGGACCAATTGCATTTATCGCAATTCCAATTGGCTGTGTCTTTGCTGGTGCAGTTCACGATTTTTGTACAGGATTTATCTCAATGAGAAATGGCGGAAGCCAAGTTCCAAAACTTGTCGGTAAGTACATAGGTGAAGGATGTAGGAAATTCTACAATATCGTAATTGCCATCCTTCTTCTTCTAACCGGTGTTGTATTTGTTTATACACCTGGAGACTTAATCGCAAATGATATTATGGGTGCAGATCCAAACTCTAATGTGATATGGGTAATTTATGCAGTAATCTTTGCATATTATATCCTTTCTACAGTTCTACCAATAGATAAGGTTATCGGAAGAATTTATCCGATATTTGGAGCCTTCCTTATTATATCTGCAATTGGTGTCCTAATAGGAATCTTAATCAAGGGAAATGCTGACCTATCATTTAAAGGCCAAGGCCTACTAGCTGAACATCCACTCGGACAAAGATTTATCCCATCATTCTTTATAACAGTTGCATGTGGTATACTTTCAGGCTTCCACGGATCACAAGTTACCCTAGTTTCAAGAACTGTTACAAGTGAAAAAGAAGCTAAGACTACCTTCTACTCAACAATGATTGCAGAAGGTGTGATCGCCATGATTTGGGCTGCAGGTGCTATGGTAATTTTCTCTACAGGAACAGCCGCCCTAGACACACCTGGTACTCTAATGGTTGGTGAGATCTCAAGATATTTCATGGGTAATGTCGGAGGACTTATCGCTGTAATCGGTGTTATAGCACTTCCTATCACATCTGGTGATACTGCCTTTAGATCTCTAAGATTAATAGTAGCTGAAGAACTCAACATAGATCAAAAAGTAGCTGGTAAGCGTGCAGGCCTTGCAGCTTGTCTATTCGTTCCAGCAGCAGCTATTCTTTACTTTGCTAAATCTAACCCTAAAGGATTCAATATTCTTTGGAGATACTTCGGATTTACTAACCAATTCGTGGCAATCTTTGCCCTAGCTGTAGCTACAAGCTACCTAATCTATAACAACAAAAACTACCTAATCACTTTGATTCCAGGAATCTTCTATACTTTCATAGTATTTTCCTTCATAATCAACGTCAAAGGACTTGGTTTTGGTCAAGACTTTAAGATTGCTTATCCAATAGCAGGAATCCTTGCTATAGCTTATGCAGTATTCGTTGTAAAGGTATCTAAGAAAAATAGAAGAAGAATTGAAGCAATTAAGTTAGATTAAATTTAATGAATTAGGGACTGTTACAGAATGAATAAATCGTACCATTATCGTTAGAAGAACCTCCACGGAAAGTCTCAT
>CABQOK010000129.1 GCA_902465755.1 uncultured Anaerococcus sp. | reverse complement strand
TATTCATTTGTACATTTTTCAATTTCATCCATAGCTTTAGCTTGTGGAATCATTGGATTTGAAAATTGGAATATAAATCCTATTAATAATATACTAGAGACTGTTTTAAGTAACTTGTCTTTAAATTTTGATAAAGAATTATTTATCTTGATTTCCAATTAATTTACTAATAATATTGTATGCTTCGATATGGCCTAGATTTTTTAAATCATTCAAACACTCTATTGCTTCTAATTTTTTACCATCATCAACTAGTTTAATTATTCTTTCTATATCTTCATCAGATAAATCTAATTTTTTCAAAGTTTTATAATCGACATTGTCACCCATTTCTGATATTAATTTACTTAAATTATCTACTTTATTTGACAAGATATTATATTTATCTCTTAGATAAACACCTTGTGCAATAATCATGATTATTAATACAGCATCAGCTATTGCTCTAATTTTATTATCCATAGCCCCCCCCTATTTATTATTTAATTAACACCTTTAATTAAAATTTACCCGAAATTATATGTTATTAAAACTTAATTTAATTAGATTTAATACATTATTAAAATAATAGTTGTGTTTTATATATATCTTAATAGGCTAAATAGGGTATAGGCTTTTTGACGGTAAGCTTTTCTTATAGGACTTTGTCTATTAAAATCCCCTTTTCCCTAAGCTTATCCTCTATACTCTCTTTGGCGAATTCATTATCCACCCTTATGGTATGATAGTGGATATTTTCTGTGAGATTTTTTAGGGGCGTTGCCTCATCTATTGATTTTATAAAGACATCCACTCCCTTTCTCGATTTTATATTTAGTTCTTTCTTGATAAGTCCATAGGTAGAGTGGTTGATGAAGACGTCAAGGATCTCTCCTCCCCTATCTACTATGATGTTTAGCTCATCTCCTATCTCTTCGTCGCTGTGGGAGCATTTTATGATGAATTGTATCTTCGAAGACTGGCTAAGCCAGTAGCCTTTGTTGTTTGATTTTATCTCGTAACCACTTGCCTTAAGGATAGAGATATCCTTGACTATTACCTGACGAGTTAGGCCGAATCTCTCCGCTAAGCTTCCTCCAGATATGGGGCTGGTCCTATCTTGTAAGATTCTTATAATTTCTAATTGTCTGTCTTTGATATTCATATTAACCTCTATATCACTTTACCCCAAAAATAAATTTGACATTATATTTTTTTGAGTGTAATATATAAGCAACAACAGTGATAAGAGGAGTAACCAAAGATTTTAAAATAAAGAGAATCCTAGCTGGTGTGAATGGAGATTTTAAATTTTGGTGAAAAAAGCCTTTGAGTTTTGTCGGGGATGTTTGATCTGACAGCGGGACTTGCCCGTTATAGCAAGAGAGTATGATTGTACTTATTGAGTAGCTTTTCGTGAGATAGGCTAAAATTAAGGTGGTAACGCGAATTTTCGTCCTTATTGCTTCCGTTTGGAGCAGTAAGGACTTTTATTTTACAATCAAATTTATTAAGAAAGGATTTATTATGAAAAAGCTAGTAAAAATTATCCTTGCACTAATCCTAATCATTACGCCCCTTGGCCAGGTAAATGCAAGTGAGGATGACACATTCAGAGTAGGCATGGAAGTAAACTACGCTCCCTTTAACTTCTCTGAAGTAAATGATGAAAACGGAGGCTATCCTGTAGCCAACTCTCCGGGAGAATACGCCAACGGTTATGACGTCCAATTTGCCAAGAAGATAGCCGATGGTCTAGGAAAGAAACTTGAAATCTACAAGATCGAATGGGACGGACTAATTCCTGCCCTAACTAGTGGCAAGATCGATGCAATAGTAGCTGGTATGAGCCCAACCGCTGAAAGGCTCGAGCAAATCGACTTCTCTATTCCCTACTATCATGCCAAGATGGTAGTAGTTACCCAAAAGAACTCAAAGTATAAGGATGCTAAGTCTATTAACGACTTCGAGGGAGCAAAGATTACAGCCCAACTAGGGACCTTCCACGTAGCTATGATAGATCAGATGGCTGGTGTAGACAAACAAGAGTCCATGGACTCCTTCCCTACAATGATTGCTGCTGCAAATGCTGGGACTATTGATGGATATATCTCAGAGGAGGCTGGAGCTGAATCTGCTGTGGCTGCCAACCCAAAGCTTACTTATGTAACTTTTGATGAGGCAAATGGCTTTGAGACTAAGGATGAAGATACAACAGTAGGAGTAGGGATTGCCAAAAATTCTCCTCTTACAGAAGATATTAACAAGGTTCTTTCATCTATGGATATAGACAAGGAACAAGAAGAGATTATGGAAGAGATGACCCAGCTTACTGCCGATGAGGAAGAAAGCGCAGGCTTTATCGATGAAGTTAAATCGATTTGGGCGACCTACTCTACTCTTTTCCTAAAGGGTGTGGTAAATACCCTAATCATAGCCATAGTTTCCACAATCCTAGGTTTCCTCTTAGGTCTTTTGGTTGCAGTTATTAGGGGCATGGAAGTCAAAAAGACTGACAACGCCTTTACCTACTATCTCCACAAAATAATCAACTGGATCTTGGGAGCTTATGTTGAAATATTTAGGGGAACCCCAATGATGGTTCAATCTGTAATAATCTTTTACGGACTTAAGCAATATTTCGATATCGACTTATCGACTATGTTTGCGGCAATCCTAATTGTTTCAATCAATACAGGAGCCTATCTATCTGAGGTAGTTCGTGGTGGAATCAATTCGATTGACAAGGGACAATTTGAAGCCTGCAAGGCTATAGGAATGACCCATTTCCAAACAATGGTTCACGTAATCCTTCCTCAAACAATCCTTACAATCCTTCCTTCTATTGGAAATGAGTTTGTAATAAATATCAAGGATACATCAGTCCTTAACGTAATTTCTGTAACAGAGCTATTCTTCATGAGTAAATCTGTCGCAGGATCAACCTACCAATACTTCCCAACCTACTTGATAACAGCAGTGATTTATTTCGTCTTAACCTTTACTATTACGAGAATCCTTCTTGTCCTTGAAAGAAGATTTAGGGATACTGACTTTATCATGGAATCATCAACAGGAGCAAACAATGTCTGAGATAATTAGAGTAAACAATTTAGAGAAAAAATTCGGAGACAACCTAGTCCTTAAGGATATAAATATGCAGGTCAATGAAGGAGAAGTAGTTTCTATCATAGGATCTTCTGGGTCTGGTAAGTCGACCCTCCTTCGCTGCCTTAACCTCTTGGAATCTCCTACAAGTGGAGAAATCCTCTACAGGGGCGACAATATCCTAAACCATAAGTTCGACCAAAGAAAATACAGGTCTAGGGTAGGTATGGTATTTCAAAACTTCAATCTCTTTGCCAACAAGACAGTACTTGAAAACTGTATGCTAGGACAAATCAAGGTCCTAGGAAGAGACCACAAGGAAGCCGAAGATATTTCTAGAAAATACCTTAAAAGCGTAAATATGGAAAATTATGTCAACGCCAAGCCTAGCCAAATCTCCGGCGGCCAACAACAAAGGGTAGCCATAGCCCGTGCCCTTTGCATGAACCCCGACCTCCTACTTTTCGATGAGCCAACAAGCGCCCTAGACCCAGAAACAGTAGGAGAAGTACTTGATGTAATGACCAAACTTGCCAAAAGCGGGATGACCATGATCGTAGTAACCCACGAGATGGACTTTGCAAGAGACGTTTCTAGTAGGGTATTGTTCATGAACAAGGGAATCATCCTAGAAGACGGCACTCCAGAAAAAATATTTACAAACCCAGACCACGACAGGACCAAGGAGTTCCTAAAGAGATTTTTGGGAGAAAATTAAATTGTTAAGTTTAAAAATGTGATAATAAGCAGAGGATTAGATTAAATATCAAATCTTCTGCTTTTTACTTACAAATTTTTCACTTATCTTTTATTTTTGCCTTCCTAATCAGTACAATAATTTTATCAAAAACTTATTTAGTAAAGGAGTTTAGATGATAGATAAATATATAAATCATATTAAGGGGATAGTAAAGTTTGATGGAGTAGATCCAGATGAGTTAGAAATAATGGTTAAAGATGATAAAATGATATTCTTATATGAGAGTCATTTCTCCCTGATAAGCATGAACCTATTAAATTTTCTAGGCAAAGAAGGTATGAAATTCGATTTTGTCCTCGGTGCCGACTCTTATGAAGACTTTGCAAAAGATAAAATAAATAGCATACAGATTACTGTTGATATCGGGGAACTAAGTAAAATGAATAAGTACTTGATTGATTTTAAGGACCTTGATTAGTAAAATTATTTTCAGTAAGTATCTATCAATTAAAATTTCGACTAGAAGCTAAGGGGCTGTTGCAAAACTATGAATAATCATCGTA
>CABQOK010000128.1 GCA_902465755.1 uncultured Anaerococcus sp. | reverse complement strand
CCTAACAGCTGCGAATGTAACTGGAGTTTATAAATTAGAAGCTACTGCCTACAAGGAAGGCTATTATGATACTAGTAAGGATACAGAATTCTTTGTCAAAAAAGATGGCAAATTCTTAAATATATCCTTTGATTCGGCCAAAAAAGACTATAAGTTAAATGAATCAGCCTATATAAAAATTCAAGTTAGAAATGAAAATAACGAGCCTAAGAGAAATGCTTCTGTAGAAGTAACTATAACCGATCCAAATCAGAAGGAAACTACTATGAGAAAGGTTACAGACTACCAAGGCTATGTATTTATTTATCTAACTCCAAAGTCAAACACATCCAAGGGCGAATATACAATAAAAGCCTATACAAGCGCCTACAACTACCCATCTACATCATCGACCTATAAGCTTATATTGGGTGATGATGAAATAGACTATAGGCAGTTAAAGCTTGATATAAAAAACAAAAAGGAAGAATACTATGAGGATGAAAAGGCTAAGATATTCTTCAAGAGTCAAGACGAATATGGAAACCCTGTAGGAAATTCAGAAATTGGTGTATCAGTTAAGACAGCTGATGGAAATATATTAATTGATAAGACTAGTACAGATGATAAGGCAGAAGGATCTTGGGAATTTAAACCAGATCTAAAAGCAGGAACTTATACTGTTAGTCTAAAGGCCAATAAGTCAAACTTTAAGTCCGAAACTCAGTCTATTAGCTTTAAGGTAAAAGAAAGAGAAAAGCTTGATAAGATTAAGGCAGACATTAACTTTGATAAAAATATATACGAAGAAGCAGGGAAAGTACCTGTAGCTATCAAGATAAAGGATGAAAATGATAAAATCCTTCCGGATGCTACTATCAATATCAAAATCACTGATAGAAAAGAAAAGAAGGAAGTAAAACTAGTAACTGATAAAGAAGGAAAGGCTAGATTTGACCTAGACCTTAATACTAGGGGCAAGTATGAATTAGATTTTGCTATTAGTAAGGATGGATACGAAAATCTAAGCCAAAGAGAGTTGATATTCTTAATATCTCATAAAATACCTAAGGCGGAAAAGAAGGCTTATGAAAAGATAAAAGCTAAAGATCTTAAGGATTTCTTAGATAAAGAAAAAGCCTTGGTCATTGATACCAGAGACAGTTCAAGTTATGAAGAAGCGAGTATTGAACCATCAATCAACATTCCTTACAAGGATAAAGACCTAGATAAATTTCTTGATTATTTAAATAAGCAAACTAAAATACTCCTAGTAGGAGATAGGCATGATATGAACGGCTTGTTAGAGAAAGTTAAAGAAAAAGGATTTGAAGAAGTCTATGAAATAGAAGAAGGCATAGATGAATACCTTAAGATAAGTGGCCTATCCGACTATAAAACATGCGATATTAATGTGAATATTCCAAACAATAGAGTTAGAAGGAAAGATATCGTAGAGGTGAATGTTGAAATAAAAGATAGGGATAGTAAGAAGGGACTTTCGAATAGAAATATAAAATATACCCTAACAGATCCTTTTGGAAGAAAAGTATCCTACAATAGGCAAACTGATAAGTATGGACGCCATCTACTAAGGATTGGAACGAATGATAGGACCAGCCTCGGCAAGTATAAAGTCAAAATTCAGCTTCTAGATACAGATTATAAAAATCCTTACACGACGAGAGACTATGAAGTAATAGATCAAAATACACCACGTGACCTACAAATGAAGGCAGATATAAAGACAGATAAAAACATATATGAACTAGGAGATAGGGTCAATGTAACAATAAGTGCAAAAGATTTGAACGATTCTTTACTTGATAAGGTAAGTGCTAGGGCAAGTCTTGTAAATCAAAATGATGAAGTGATGGATGAAATAGAGGAGATGTCAGATGATAAGGGAAATATAAAGCTAAGTTTCAATACATCTGATAGATATGCTCTAGGAAAATACAAAATAAAGATTTATTTAAATAGAGAAGGCTTTAGTGAATATAAGAAAGAGTTGGACATCCAGATAGGTGATTCTAAAGAAACAGATGAAGAAGTAAAACCTGATGATAAAGATGATGGAAATCCAAAAGATTCGGATGGCTCAAAGGAAGATGATGATAAAAAGGATGAAGAAAAACCAATCAATCCAATAGATGTAGAAGTAAAAGGTCAAAACTTCCCTCTATCCTTTGACGGAGCAGAAGCTCTTGACTTTTTCACAGCAACTGACGATCTAACCAGGATAAATGTCAAAAATAAATACGCCTATAATTATAGCAACTTTGTCCTATACAATACAGACAACAAGGCTATGAAGATAAAAGATATAATAGACGGGAAAAGACCAAGCATCTTTTTAATGGGTGATAGACTTGATTCTACATCAAGGGCTATGTTTGAAAATTCATCTTTGATAAATGACGAAGCCTTTAACTTCATAAACGTAGTTACTAACGGTAGCGTGAGAGACCTAGAGGAAATAAGCAAGGGCAAGGTTTATAGAGATAATTTCTACAGGGGAAATTCTATAAATGGACAATTTAGGTCTAATAAAAACCAAGTAGTAATCCTTGATAAAAATGGGGCTATGATTAATGTATTCCCATACAAGTCAAACTATGAATTATTAAAAAGATTTAATATGTCAAATGGTTACTATGCAAGTAAGGATGACTATGATCTTCTAGGAGAAGAAAACTTCCCAGAAGAATATCCTATGTCTCTTGATCAAAGAAACGATAGGGACGACTACGAAGGTGTTGATGAGAACGAACTAAGATACAATGAAAATTACGGTCATGATTTTTCCAAGATAAATTTAATCAAAGGAGATAATTCTAGAATAAATATAAGATCAATTGGAGAAAATAAAACAAAAATTCTTTTAATAGGGGACTATAGGAAGGAAGAAACTATCAAAATGTGGGAGAATGCCAACTATATCAAAAATGGTAAATTCGATCTAATAAATGTTTCCTTCCTAGGAAGTCAAGCTGCTATTAATAGAGAGAAAGAAAGATTTGGATCCTTGTGGGATGTTAAAGATGAAATCTATATGTCTCCTTCCTTTAACCTAGCCTTCAATACACAAAATCCAAGCATTGTAGCTATAGATAATAACGGAAGATTATTATTTAGTAAGTCCTACGAGAATAATCAAGATATCAAATACGTAATCGATAGAACAGTCGATACCTTTGCAGTAGAAGAAACTGTGACTGATTTTTATAGAGAAATAGAAGATTTAGATATCTTAGAAGAAGTTGATGATAGAGAAGAAGACCCTAATAAAATATATCCAATGACCCTTGAGCAAAGGGATGAGAGAGGTGACTATAGGATCTTTGAGCCAAATGAGAAAGAAATCAGCAAAAAATATTACGGCAAAGATATGAACATGTACATGTTGGGAGATATGGATGGAGAATATTCTTACATCAAAGACTTCCTATCCAGTGATGTAAATGTATTCTTAGTAGGTTCTCCTAATGACAATAGATCAAGAATAATGTGGAAAAATTCCTACTATTTAGATAAAGACGCTATAAATCTAGTAAAAATATCTAATTATGGTGGACTAGATGATCTAGAAACAATGTTTGAATCTTATGATATGAACGATGTAGCTGATAATTTCTACTTTGGTGGTGAGAAATTCGACTTTGACAAGGAGCTTTCAAGTCCATATATCCTAATAGCAGATGGAGATGGTAGGTTATTGTTTGCAATGAGCTACAGGTCCAATGAAGATGCAGAAAATCTAGTAAATAGAGTTATTAGGACAAAATATACAAGTGAAAAGCAGGAAGAAAACTTCCCACAAATAGGAGATTTAAAAATATCTACAGATAATAGAGACCATGAACCAAGCTATGTCGAAAGTACAGAAATTGAGGGTGCCTTTCCTCTAACTTTCGATCAAAGATCAGCAAGGGGTGACTATGATGGATTAAGAGATAGTGAAAAGCTTGCTAATAAGAGATACTACGGAAGAGATATCAAAAATATCAACCTCCTAGGACTTGATAATAAATACTCAAGAATTTCCACTATCCAGGATGAAAATCTTACCCTCCTTATGTTAGGAGACTACAAGGAAGAGTCCACTCGAGATATGTGGCTTGATACCAAGGACTTAGTTAGTGATGATTTCTCAATTAAACTTATAAATACTATAGGGTCTACTAGACTTTTAGCAGATAGCATAGAAGAAAATGAGCTAGATATAGATGAAATATATACTAATGGAAATTCCATATTTTATCTGAATACTAGAAGAAACAATACTATAGTAGCCATAGATTCTGAAGGAAGGGTAGTCTTTATAAAAGATTATGATGACCTAGATGATATCAAATATGTGCTCGATAGATGCAT
>CABQOK010000127.1 GCA_902465755.1 uncultured Anaerococcus sp. | reverse complement strand
CAAGAATGTAGTTATTACAGAAAATATAGCAAAAAAATTAGGAATAAAAAAGGGAGATAGGTTAAAATTTGAAATAGATGGAGAAAATACTGAAGTTATCCTAGGAGATATAAGTGAAAACTATATCAGCGACTACATGTATATTTCTAGAAAATATTACGATGATAATATTGGAAAAGGCCTAGTCTATAATTCCAATCTAATTAAGTCGGATCCAGGAGAAATCAAAGATAAGCTTGACGATAACAAAGCGGTCAATGCCCTTATAAATAAAACTGGTGCCTACGAATCCATGGATGCACTTTTGGCTAATTTGAATTTAGTTATAAGTGTTATCACCCTGATATCTTCAGCACTGGCTATTGTAGTCTTGTATAATATAACAAGTATTAATGTCGGGGAAAGAAAGAGGGAGCTTGCAACTATAAAAGTATTAGGTTTTTACTCCAAGGAAGTTACTTCTTATATATATAGGGAAATTTTCATCCTAACAATACTAGGAATTGTAGTGGGATTCTTCTTAGGCTATGCTATGTTTAGATATATTATAGGCATAGTTGCGCCGGAAGATATAATGATAGCTTACAGGACCCACATAATCACTTACCTTATCTCAGCAGCTATAACTTTGGTAATTTCACTAGTGATCTTGATATTTGTGCACAAGGACTTGAAAAGAATTGACATGGCAGAAGCGATGAGCTCTGGAGAATAAAAGTGGCCTTAGGGTCACTTTTTAAAATTTAGTAATTTTGTTATAATATGTACTGAGGTGTTTATGAAAATTATTTTAATAAGACATGGCCAAACCCAAGCGAATATCTCTTGGAAATATTCCACAGATGATACGCACCTTGCGGAAAGTGGCCTTTATATATTAGATAAAACGAAGAAATTATTAGAAGATTATAAGATAGATAAAGTCTATACTTCAAATCTAGTCAGGAGTCAGGAAACTGCAAAGAGATTAGGTTTTTTTGACTTTAAAATAGATAAAAGATTAAATGAGATGAACTTTGGAGACTTTAGGGGTCGTGGGATTGATGAGGTAAGAGAAATTGAGAAGGAGTTTTTCCTCAAGGAAGAAGAAGATTATTTTAATATCAAATACCCATCTGGTGAATCAAGAAATGATGTGATCGAAAGGACGACTGATTTCTTAGATGAAAAGTCTAGAGAAGAAGATGGTACAATTCTTTGTATATCACATGGCATAGCCATAAGGTCAACTCTTTTTTGGATATTGAAAGATTTAGATAATTGGGGAAGCTTCTGGATTGATAATGGCTCACTTACAGTCTATAATATCGAAGATAAAAAGAGATTAATCGAAAGTGTAAACAAGATATGAAGTTCATCCACCTAGCTGATGTCCACTTGGCTGATTCTTATAACTTTGATAAGACTCTATCCAAGAAAATTAGGGAGGCCTCATGGCAGAGTCTTTCTAACATACTAAATTCCAACAAGGATGTTGATTTCGCCCTAATTGCTGGCGATCTTTTTGAAAGAGCCTATTTTACAGCGAGCGATTTTAAAAGATTATTTTCTATATTTGAAGATTTTTCTAAGGATATTTATTATGTGAGTGGAAACCATGATTATTTTGACTCCTATAATAGTATTTTCTTGGAAAATTCTCCGGAAAATTTCCATGTCTTTGGCTCAGAGAATCTAGAAGTTTTCGAAAAAGATAAGCTAAGAGTCTATGGAATTTCTTATAAGGATAGGATTTTTTCTAAAGATTTAGACCTATCTATAAGCTTAGACGATGAATTTTTCAACATTTTTTTAATTCATGGAGATGTTGATAGGGATAAGTCTAATTATTATTCCTTAAATTCTCAAATAATAAAACAGACTTCTTTCGATTATATAGCTATGGGCCATATACACAAGGCTCATAGTATAGATGGTATCTACTATCCAGGTTCTGTTGAGCCTCATGATTTCACAGATATATATGATTATGGTTATATCAGATACGATGATGGAAAGGTGAGTTTTATTGATTCTTCTATCCTAAAATTCTATGATATGAGCGTGAACTTTAGGGATTTTGATAATGAAGATGATCTTCTTACTTTTATAAATCAAAAATTACTAGATAAGAAAAATATTGTAAGACTTGAAATTAGAAGCGATAAGGATATTGATGAGAGATTTATAAGAAACAATATTGATGCAATTTATAAGGAGATTCATATCAAAAATGAAAGAGACTTATCTGATATGGTAAGGCTTTTCCCAAATTCTCTTCTATCATTCTATACCAAAAAGTTCGATAATCCTAGAAGTGAAATTGAAAAGCTCGCCCTAGACATTGGGCTTGATGCAATTCTTAGGAGTAAAGATGACTAGAGTTTTTATCAAAGAAATTCATATGATATCCTTTGGAAAGTTTGAAGATAAGAAAATAAGATTTGATGAAAATTTCAATCTAATTTATGGAAAGAATGAAACAGGAAAATCTACTGTTACGAATTTCATCGAAGGCTTACTATACGGCTTTGATGAACGAAAAAATAAAAGGAGTTTTTCTTACAAGAGGCAAGCCTACAAGCCCAAACTTTCCTATAAATACGCAGGAAGTGGAATTTTTAATAAAGATGGTATAGACCTAAAAGTAATAAGGAACTTTGAAGACGGTTCATATAAGTTGATTAATCTCTCAAGCGGAGATGAAATTCCTTCTAAGGATTCAAATCTTGGATTTCCTGGGGAATATATCCTAGATATGACCTATGATATCTATAAGAATTACCTTACAAGTTTTCAAGGGCAAAGGTCAGAACAAAAGGCCAAGGAGAAGCTAATAGAAAGCTTGGCCAACCAAGACATAGACTATGATTTCTCAGCAAATAAGGCCATTAGAATATTAGATGATAGGTTAAACAAACTTGGAAGTGATAGGGCCTACACTAAACCATATCTTAAGGTGAAGACTGAAATTAAAGAAATCGAAGATAGGCTCTATGAAATAAAATCCTATAAGAAATCTTACGAGAAAGACTTTAAGAGGCTTGATTATAATAAGAAAAGACAAAGATCTTTAAGGGAAAAATATGATAAGGAAAAAGAAAAAATAGATTCTTACAAAAAGTATAGGGCAAATCAAAACTATAAAGACTATAAGAAATGGACGGATGAGCTCTATAAAATAAATGAATCAATCGCATCTTATAGCGATGTATTTGGGCTTGATGAAGAGTATTTCCAAGATCTAGGAGACGATTTAAGTCAAAGTAAAAATCCTCAAAGCTCTACTAGCAAGTATTTAATTTTTATATTTTTCTTACTTTCCTTATTCTCAGGCTTTTCTATTAACAAATATTTTTATCTACTGGCCTTAGCTCTTCTAGGTGTTTTTATTTTTCTAGTAAATTCTTCTAAAAATACAGAAGATAGTAGAAATGATCTAAGCCAGTATAATAAATTGAGAGCTAGATTTCTGAAATATAAGAGCTTAAAGAAGGAAAAGGAAAAAATAGAAGATGTCCTTTCAATACTTCGAAATCAAGATATCAAGCTTGGTGAAAGTCCTTTTGACCTGGAAGATTATGAAAATTATGATATTGAAAAGGCAGAGCTTAACCTAGATTCTTATCTAGACGATTTAGATAAAATAAATGCTGAGATCTCAAGAGATGAGAAAAATCTCGTAAGTATTGAGGAGAAAATAGAAGATGAAGTCGACCTAGTCGATAGATTACACTTCTTAGAAAAAAGACAAAGAGAGATTGAAAATGAAAAAAAGGCAATTAATCTCGCTAAAAATACAATAAATGAGATTATCGATGAAAATAGGAATGATTTTACTAATTTAAACAGAAGAACAAATCAAATTATTAAGGAAATTAGCAAAAATTCCTTTGATTCAATAGTATTTGATGAAAAATTAAATCCTAAGATAAGAAATAAGGAAGGTTATGATATAAAGCTTAATCAGCTTTCTAAGGGATTTATAGATCAGCTATCTTTTGCTTTGAAACTTAGCATAAATGAGGAAGCTTTTTCAAAAGTCTTTATGGTCTATGATGATGCCTTTATCAACTATGACCTAGAAAGGCTAAGAAATGCTCTATTCTTCCTTTTGGATGCGGCAAGTTTTAGGCAAATAATATATTTTACCTGCCATGATAGGGAGAGAGAAGTGTTTGAGTCAGAAGGAATTAAAATTAACTATTTAGATATGGAGGATGTATGATATATGCAATAGCAGATTTACATCTCGATTATACAGAAAATAAGTCCATGGAAGTTTTTGGTGACGGTTGGGCTAATTACCAGGATAGGATTTTTTCGAATTGGGAAAATATCGTTAATGATGACGATACCGTCCTTATACCAGGAGATATTTCCTGGGCTATGAGTGTCGAAGAAGCAAGGA
>CABQOK010000126.1 GCA_902465755.1 uncultured Anaerococcus sp. | reverse complement strand
AGGTGGGCAAGGATAATTGTAAAATCTATTTCCTTCCTAAGTTCCATCAAAGCATATATAAGAAACTGACTATCCGGCCCTCCGCTTGCGCCGACTATGATATGATCACCTTTTTCAATAAGTTTATTTGCTATTATAGTTTCTCTAACTTTATTTATTATTGTCATCTTCATAGACCACTTCAGATTTCTTAACCATATCTAGTCTATCTCTTGCAATCTTTTCCTTAAACTCATCAGTATTTCTATTGTCGTAATCTTCCTTCAAGGACTTGATGGTAATTTGCAAGTCTTCTTTTTTCTTGTTCAAAGATTCGATATCCTTATTTACCTTGGCGTATTCCTTTTCAATAGCCTTATTGTATAGGCTAAAAGATCCCGCCGATAGAGCAAGGATTGATAGGATAGTCAATAAAAATTTTTGGTTTTTCTTTCTTCTTTGCTTAAGATACGAATTCTTCTTACTCATCGATAACCTCATACATAGAAAAAGCATCGTTTTTCTTGGCTCCGTCAATCAAGTTTAGGACCCTAAATTTAAGATTGCTCTTGCCAAAGGCGACTTCTACTATGTCTCCTTCTTCTACGAGGCTTCCCGGCTTGGCTTCTTTTTCATTTATCTTAACCCTACCGTTTTCACAAGCCTCTTTAGCAACTTGTCTTCTTTTTATAATTCTCGCATTTTTTAAAAATTTATCTATTCTCATACCTT
Organism: uncultured Anaerococcus sp.; assembly: GCA_902465755.1. Taxonomy (GTDB): domain Bacteria; phylum Bacillota; class Clostridia; order Tissierellales; family Peptoniphilaceae; genus Anaerococcus. The sequence goes on along the minus strand of CABQOK010000126.1, from coordinate 3,757 downwards.
TATTCTACTTTTTTATAATATTAAGGCAAAATAAAAAGCTGGGGATAACCCCAGCCTAAAATATATTATTTTATTTATCCTTGCCACCAAATAGGTTATCTAGGAATCCGCCTTCATCTTTTTCTTCTTTAACTACTTTTTCATTAGTTTTATTAAAGCCAGGTTCATTAGTTCCTTCAGTAATAGTCCTATCACCTTCAACTTCTCTAACATCACCAGTCTTATTTACGTGAAGTTCTTCTCTTCTAACATCTTCAGAAACCCTTTGAGTTTCTTCTAGCTTATCTTTTTTAACTTCAACTTCTTCAGTAACTACATTTTCCCTATCTACAGTTACTTCTTCTTCATGAACTGGGATTACTATTTCATCTTCTTTGGCATCAAAGCTAAAGTTATCATCAGCTTTTTCATCTACCTTATGTCTTTCTATAGTAACTCTTTCTTTTTCAACTGGAACTTCTACTTCTTGAGTTTCAGTTACTACTTCCTTGCTAAGGCCAACTTCACCAGTCTTAACTCTTTGCTTGTTAACTCTTAGTCTTTCCTCGTGTAGTCTAATTTTTTCTCTACCACTTAAGTCATCTCTATTAGCTATATCTTCGTCAATGAAGTTTTTACGTTGTTCATATGAACTATCATAGTAACTATCATCTAGGTCATCTCTATTGATTGATAGGACATAGTATCCATTTTCAACTGCACCTAATGCTTCTTCACTTAGAGTGTTGTCATAACCAAATCCATTAAAGATTGTTGGATCTGTTACGTCACCTGTGTAGTATCCGAATATACCGTTATATTCTGGTTGTAGTTCAGCTCTTCTTTCTCTATCGTTGATATCTAAATATTTAAACTCTGGATTATCGTATTGATCATGTGAACTTACTTCAAGTTCTGAATCACTAAATCCTTCATTTCTAAGTTGTGAAATTCTTTCTAGTAATTCCTCTTCTGTTCTAAATGTTTCAAAATGTGCCATTGATTTCTCCTTGTAGTTTACTTCAATTATAATTCTTAGATACTATCGTCTTTATATTATTACCCAAAAAAATAAGATTAAACCTTTTCCTAAATTAATTTTAAAAATATAATAAAGTTTAATTTATTATTTTTCTTCTAGGTCCTCTCTTACTTTTTCTAGGTCCTCTCTTACTTTAAGGACTTCTTTTTTTACAGGAACCTTAATTTTCTCCATTACAGTATATTTTTCTTTCTTAATTACGATATATTCAACAACTTTTTTTCTTTTGTTTATAGTGATTTTTTCCTCATGAAGAGGAATTGTTATACTCTCACCAGCTTTTAGTTTCTTGACATCTATCCCTAGATGCTCTAAATTTTTATTTTGATCTATATTCATATCCAATCCTTTCACTTAATATCTTTATACCCGTATAATAAATTTAATAAAAAACAATAAGAAGTATAATTCGATTATGCAAAATATTTTTCATATAGACTGTGATGCTTTCTATGCATCATGTGAAATTTTAAGAAATCCACAATTTAATAATATGCCCCTAGCTGTTGGTGGCCTTAGTAATAGGTCTATATTAACAACTGCTAACTACAAGGCAAGGGAATATGGCCTTCATTCGGCTATGCCCGTTTTTATGGCGAAAGAGCTTTGCCCAAATCTCATTCTTCTACCAGTAGATCACAAATATTACAGAGAGAAATCAAAGGAAGTTTTTTCTTTTGTAAAAGGATATGCTAAACTTATGGAGCAAGTTTCTGTAGATGAGGCTTATCTACTTGTAGAAACAGACTCTCCCAAATTACTTGCTAGAAAGCTTCAAGACGAAGTCTTAAGGAAAACTGGTATAGGTATTTCTATCGGTATATCCTACAACAAGTTTCTAGCAAAGCTTGCAAGCGATTGGCAAAAGCCTCATGGGATAACTCAAATTAGAAAAGAAGACTTAGATTACTTCTTACCTGATATTTCTGTAAATAAGGTCCACGGCATAGGTAAAAAAACTAGCGAGAGATTAAATAAAATAGGTGTCTATAAAGTTAAAGACCTCCTTAAGCTTGACTACGAATACCTCATCGATAATTTTGGTAAGCAAGGAGCCTATATCTATCAGGTAATAAGAGGAATTGATGAAAGAAAGATCAATCCTTCTAGAGTTAGAAAAAGTATAGGGAAAGAAAGAACCTTTGCCCAAAACACCAATGATATGGCAATTCTCACTTCCTATCTTAGAAACTTATCTGAGCTTATAGAAGATGAGATGGATATCAAAAATATTCAAGGAAAAACCGTAAATTTAAAAATAAAGGATGCCAAATTCAAAAATCACACTAGATCTATTACCCTCCAAGAACCAATTTATAGGGCGAAAGATATCTACAATGAAGCCTTAAGTCTATTAGAAGGCCTCCACAAGGGCGAGATGCTTAGGCTAATAGGAATATCTTTATCAAATCTTCAGGAAAGAAAACTAAATCAATTAAGCTTCCTCGAATAAGAAGAAGACCCCAAATCCACATTCTAGAATTTAGGGTCTTCTTATTTTAAATGAATTATTTTTCTTCTTTCTTATCTTCTTCTGTATTTTCTTCTTCATCATCTTGGGCTTGGATTATGCTCTTTCTAACCTCTGCATCGATTTGGGCCATAAGTTCTGGATTTTCTTCTAAGAGATCTTTGACATTTTCCCTACCTTGACCGAGCTTTTCATCCTTGTAGGAGAACCAAGATCCTGCCTTATCAACTATGTCCATATCTACAGCCGTATCTAAAAGTACTCCAGATTTAGAAATTCCCTTACCATACATTATATCAAACTCTACTACCTTAAATGGTGGAGCTACCTTGTTTTTGACAACTTTAACCCTAGTTCTTGATCCTATAGAATTATCGCCTTGGGTTATTGTCTTTATCCTTCTGATGTCAAGTCTTACTGATGAGTAGAACTTAAGGGCACGACCACCTGGTGTTGTCTCAGGAGATCCGAACATAACTCCGACTTTTTCTCTTAATTGGTTGATAAAAATCACTGTTGTGTTTGATTTTGCAATTACACCGGTTAGTCTTCGAAGGGCTTGACTCATAAGTCTCGCTTGAAGACCGACGTGGCTATCTCCCATCTCTCCTTCGATTTCTGCTCTAGGGACAAGGGCCGCAACTGAGTCGATTACGATTAGATCAACCGCTCCACTTCTTACAAGACTTTCAGCTATATCCAGACCTTGCTCTCCAGTATCTGGTTGAGAGAGGATTAGGTTATCTATATCAACTCCCAAGTTTTCTGCATATTCTGCATCTAGGGCGTGCTCAGCATCGATGAAGGCACAGGTCTGATCTTGCTTTTGATCTTCTGCAACTATATGAAGGGCGAGGGTTGTCTTACCAGATGATTCAGGTCCAAAGATTTCAACTACTCTTCCTCTAGGAATTCCTCCGATACCTAAAGCTATATCGAGATTGACTGCTCCAGTTGGAATAGCAGATACCGAAACTCTAGGAGCTTCACCCATCTTCATTATAGCTCCCTTACCATATTTTTTCTCTATATTTTTAAAAGCCTGGTCTAAGGCCTTTTGCTTATCTTTATCCATAAACTCTCCTCTACTATTTATATAATCTGTACAAAATCTTACTCTTATTATATCATTTTATTAATTTTCTTAAAGCATTATACAAAATAAAGAAGCTTTCGCAAATAAATTCTTTTCTATCAGAAGCTTATAGGTCAAAGTTCTTTTAAGAATTCTTTAACTCTTAGCTTAACGATAAAATTATTATTTG
>CABQOK010000125.1 GCA_902465755.1 uncultured Anaerococcus sp. | reverse complement strand
GTATAATTACCATTATAAATACTTTTGAGAAAACTGATAATACTTTTGCTACTGTTCCTTGATATGCCAAATTAGCAAAAATACCAGCAATGTGGATAGGCAATAAAGGAATTACTATGTTTGAAATTAATTTTGTAATAATATCAGAAAACTCGTGAACTGCTTTTTTAAGGAATTCTCCCTTAACTGCAGCAATACCTACACCGAGTATGAATGACATAATAAGTGCGGTTGTTACACTAAATATAGGATCCATTGGTGATTCAAAGAAAGGTTCTAGGACTTTACCTGTGTTTTGGTCAGGGTTAAAGTTCATTGTACCAGGATCTATGAAGTGTGGTAATATAGCACTTCCTGTGAAATATGTAGCCGTACCGAATATTACTGTTGATAGATATGCTATTCCAGCAGTAATAGCTAGAGTCTTACCTGCATCATTTCCTAAATCTGCTATACCTGGGATAACAAATCCCATGATGATTAAAGGAATAACAAAGTTTAGGAAGTTGCCAAATAGTCCATTAAAGGTAATTAATATTCTTACAAGGACTGCTGGTCCAAATAAACCAATTAGAATACCTAAAATGATAGCTATGATTAGCCTTGGCAGTAAACCTAATTTTTTCATTTCTTCCTCCTAAATGAAAATTGATCATTTGATCATCCTTATAATATCAAATATACGTTTTCATGTCAATATTATTTTTACATAATTATATAGTAATGGACCTTGTAAATTTACTATATTGATAGTTATTATTAAAATCAAAATATTTGCATTTTACCATGATAACGTTTTATTATGATGCAATCGTATTTATTTCATAAAAAAAAGAAACGAGGACCCACCCCGCTTCAATTCTATCAGCTTAAAATGATTCATCTATGATTTTTTTAAGTGTTTTGGCTGATGCTTGCATTCTTTCGTTTTCTGTATCAGTCAAAGGCACTTCTATAACCCACTTGGCTCCATCTTTTCCTATAACTGTTGGAACTCCTATATAAATATCCTTAAGTCCGTATTCTCCATCAAGGTATGAAGATGTAGAAAATACTGAGTTCTCATCATTGATAATTGATTCTACAATTCTTGCAAGCGCCATGCCTATTCCATAGAACGTAGCACCTTTCTTTTTTATTATCTCGTATGCAGCATTTTTTGTCTTCTCAAATGTATCTAGTAAGGCTAATTCATCGACTTCACTGTTTGCCTTAACCCATTCATAAATTGGTAGACCACCGATGTTGGTGTGAGACCATACTGCAAATTCGCTATCTCCGTGCTCTCCTAGTATAAAAGCATCGACACTTCTTGGATCTATGCCAATAAGTTGAGCAATTTCTTTCTTAAATCTAGACGAATCGAGAGTTGTTCCTGTTCCTATTACCCTATTTGCAGGAAATCCTGAGAATTTCCAAGTTGCATATGTTAGGATATCCACTGGGTTACTTGCTACTAGAAAGATTCCTTCAAAACCTGATTCTACAACTTTTCCTACCATATCTTTAAAAATAGATAGGTTTTTTTCTACTAGATCAAGTCTTGTTTCTCCATCCTTTTGAGGTATGCCTGCTGTTATTACAACAACTTCCGCATCCTTACAATCTTTGTAGTCTGCTTTATAAATTGACTTTGGCTTAGAAAAGCTCAAGGCGTCAGATAAGTCCATTGCATCGCCAAAAGCCTTGTCTTCATTTATATCAATTATTCCGAGTTCTCTACCTATGCCTAGTATTGTAGAAGCATAAGCAAAGGAGGAGCCGACTGCTCCATCTCCGATTAAAATAATCTTACTATCTTTCATAAAAACTCCTTTATACCCTAGTCTTTTACTAGGATATGATTATTATACTTTTATTTTCATTTTACAAAAGATTATTTATTATTTTTTGAAGTCTTCTTATCAATTAAGGATACAGCAAGTAGAGAATACAAAAGCCAATTTCCCTTGGCATAGGCCATGTATTTAGGAAGCCAAATATTCGCGTACTTTTGCTTATAATTTCTAAGTCCTTTGAATGAATAGAATCTACTTCCGTGTCTATAAACAAGATATGCCAATCTTTCTGATAGGTATGCTGATTTCATAAGACCAACATTTGATAGAGGAGCCATTCCTAGATTGAAATATTTGTAGGAATTTTCTTTACCATAAATAAATAGATTCAGAAATAGAAAATCCATCATAGAGTTCACGTTCTTTTCTTGATCATATCGCATTAAGTCGATTGTAAGAACTTCCGGATTCTTATTTGGCATAATATTAGTAAAGGCGGTTATTTCTCCGTCTTTATCCATAACGATTGCTATATCAGATCTTCTAAGATAAGCTCTATCAAAAAACCCTAAAGAAAATCCCTTCTCCTTCCTATCACCAAGCCAAGAATCTGATATTTCTTCTAACTTATCTAGAAATTCATCAGTATATGGGAAAGATACAATCTGAAATTTATAACCATCTTTGGCAAATCTATTTAGAATATTTCTCTCGGTTGACTTCTTTCTTCCTTTTAGAGAAAAGTCTGTAAGATTTACCATGGCATTTTCCCCAAACTTCATAAAGTCATAGCCATAATCATGTAGGCTTAGGGTAAATTTCTCATCTACTTCATAAAATATAGGATTAAGCCCTGACCTTTGACACACTTCGTTAAAAGTAAATAGGGCTAAGGGAATATCCGCTTCTTTTCCAAAAGGCTCGCCCATGACGATTGCCTTGTTATTAATTATTTGATATTGGAAGGCTACAGTTTTTTCTCCTTCTTTATCGATATAATAAAATATATATTTATCATTTAGAAATGACAGTCCAGAAGACTGCGATTGACTTGAGCCATATTTATCTATTAGAGTATCTAGATCATCTAAGTTTGTATTATAAAGATTCTCTCCTCCCTTTTTCATATAAGAAAATATTGCTTTAGCAAGTAGGATGAAGACACCTAGGATAAGGATTATGTATATAAGGCTAAGGGTCAAGCTGTGGTATTTATTCCTATCTATATTTAAAATATAGAAGAAAAATCCTACCAGGATAAGTATAATATCAACCGTCTTCTCTTCCCAACTATAGATAAATCTTTCTTTAAATAATAAACTCTTAGTATAAAATCCAAGGACCATAAGGACAAGCACGGGTAAGATAGATACTATATTCTCACCAATTGCAATTAGGAAAATAATCTGACAAAGTCCTGTAATCATGATAAGTTTTAGAGATTTCTTTTGCTTATCTATAGATAATCTCCCCACAATTAAAAATAAATATCCCAAAATCAAATATATAGTAAGAAGGATGATTTCTAGAGCTGTTAATTCTACCCTTACTTCTCCTATATTATAGATATTATCCAATGAAATTACAGATAGAATAATGTATATTCCGTAGAGTACCATAAATATACTGTTTATTTTTTGTATGAGCTCCTTAATAATTCTTAGAGCAAATTCTCCATACTTATCCTTGATCTTTCTAAGAAAGTCTCTTGAAAGGAAGGCTATTCCTGTAAATGAAAGAATAGCAAAGACTAGAAAAAATCCATTGACATAATTATTTCTGCCCACCTTCCCTGCTATAAAAGCCATAAGAGCAAATAATACTAAGGATAAAAATATCGTAGCCTTCTTCTTATTTATTAATCTATTCAAGTATTTGCCTCCATAAAATCCACTACAAGTTCGTTAAATAAGCGAGGGTTAGATCTCGCTAATTTATGACCTGACTTTTTTACTATCACAAGCCTTGAATTATCGATCGATTCAGAAATATTTTTTACATGATCAAGCCTTATCAGATCATAATATCCAACTATTATCAAGACCTCTTTGTCAATGCCAGCTAGGTCAGTTTTATTTAACTTAAGGTCCTTCAAAAGTAAAGCCGCTACCCTTTTATTTCTCTTAAAAAATGGCAATATGTTCCAAAAGATATTCTCTCCAATACTAATAATCTTACTTATAAGTCTTGTTCCACTAAATCTAATATTGGGAGCATTTAAAATTAATTTGTCTACAAAATCAGGATATCTTATAGTAAATACCAAGGCAAGATTTGCTCCGTCGGAAAAGCCTAAAATACTAGCACGTTTTATGGAAAGCTTATCAAATACCTCTTTGAGGTCACTTGCCAACAATTCGAAGGTCAACTTATCTCTAGCATTATCACTTTTCCCATGGTCTCTAAAGTCTATGAGATATAGGTGGAATTTCTTAGAAAGTGCCCCAATATTGTATTCAAAGTAGGACGAGTCGCCAGCATTTCCATGAAGAAGAAAAAGCTTTTCTCCAGATCCTAGCTCTTCATAGAAAATATCAGTCCCATCAGTTAATTTTATCATTCCCTTTATCATAAATACCTCTCCTCGTAATTATACCTCTTAACTAAGCTGGATAATCATGAGATTTTTAAAATTTCATGTTAGATTCTGTATTTTATTTTGCAATTAAAAAAACTGACCTCCATTAGTTG
>CABQOK010000124.1 GCA_902465755.1 uncultured Anaerococcus sp. | reverse complement strand
TAGAAGTAGGGGGAGGATAAGTGCCCACACCGAATTTCTAAGACCTAAAAATTGCGTCATTACTAGATAACTTGCTACAAGTCCTCCGGAAAATAACATTGGAATAGTTGAGACTTTTGTAAAAAATCCCTTAAATTCGAAGTCATCTCTCGATAAGGCGTAGGCATATAGGGTCGTAAGGATTAAGGCCAATAATACACCGACCACTGTTATAAATATCGATACCTTGTAGGCTTGGACTATAGATGAACCAGAGGCAAAAATTAGCTTGTAGGCATCGAAGCTGATTTTTTCTGGAAACAAACTATAACCATTTGTCGCAAGCGTTGACTCATCCGTAATCGATATTATGAATACAAATAGGAAGGGCAATATAGCTGATATAGTTAGTAAGATCAGATATATATTTAATCCTATGTTAGCTCCCTTACTTACTTCTAAGGGATCAAAATGCTTTTTCTTATTTACTTTTTGCATATATCCTCCTAGAAAAGTGATCTTTGTGGATCATATTTTTTGACAATCTTATTGGCGCCGATAATTAGGACTGCTCCGACTGCTGATTGAAGAAGGGATACGGCTGATGATAGGCCTATATCTCCGTTTTTCATAAGAGCCCTAAATACATAAGTATCGATTACGTTTGTAACTGAATACAAAGGCCCTGAATCCCTTGGCACCTGATAGAACAAACCGAAGTCTGCCCTAAATATATTGGCAAGACTCATTATAAATAAAACAGTAACTACAGGCTTTAGCATTGGTATAGTGATGTATTTTATCTGCTCCCACTTGCTTGCCCCGTCCATTACAGCTGCCTCGTAATATGTCTTATCGATTCCTGATAAGGCCGATAGATAAACTACAGTGTTATAACCTAAGCCCTTCCAAGCATTAATGATTACCAAAAACACAGGCCACCAAGTCTTGGTTGTGTACCAGTTCTTACTTCTTCCACCGAATTTCATAATTAAAGCATTTATCAAGCCCTTATCTGGTGATAGAAAGGCAAAAACAGCATAGGAAATTACAACCCAAGATAAGAAATATGGCAGAAATAGCGAGGTTTGATAGAACTTCGCAGCCTTTCTATTTAAAAGCTCATGTAGGGCTATGGCAGTAAACATAGCAAGTACTATATTTACAACTATAAAGCAAGCATTGTACAAAATCGTATTTCTTATGATAACCCAAGCGTCATTGCTTTGGAAGAAAAACTTGAAGTTATCAAAACCAATCCATTCACTATGAAAGAGATTGTAGAAGAAATTCTTAGAAAAAACCTTGTAGTCCTTAAAGGGGATAATTACCCCAAACATAGGCAAATAACTCATTATAGCAAACCAGATAAAGCCTGGCAGACAAAAGGCCATAAGAGGTAGGTTCTTCTTAAATCTTTGGCTAAATGGTTTTTTGGCTTTTTTCTTCCTTCTTTTTAGTTCCTTTTGGTCAATTACTTTTACTTGACCCTGATTCTTTTTTTCCATTTTAACCTTCCTTATAAGTTCTTGACTTTAGTCTCATTTATGAAAGTTCCCAAAAATCCAATGATAATTACTAAGACATAAATCCAAAGGATATTTGTAATAAGTAAACTTTCTATAACTTCCCAGACAAAGCCTATAATAATTGCATAGATTGGGAATCTAAAAGTTAATAAGCTTGAATTCTTGATAGTCTTGATAAAGCCAATATTTTCTCTAAAAGCTCTTTGTAATATTGTATAAAAGATTATATTTCTAAATATTAAGCTTAGAAATATCCTAAATACAAAAAGTATTAGCGCATCACTTTCTAGGATTCTCAAGGCGTCAGAAAAATAAAAGTACAGACTAAAAACCAAAGAATAAGTCAAATACTTTCTGATGAAACCTTGTCCGAAAACATCTTTAAAATAAGGCCTGTAATAAGACTTGTAATCTATAAAAACCGCCTTTGTCGCTATAAACTCCCTTTCCAAAGCTAGGGCCAAAAGTCCAATTAGAGGAATAAATAATAAAATATAGCTTATAAGACTCCCTTCGATTAGAAGATTTACCAAAATCAAAGGTGAGATTATCAAGCTAGTATATACAATAGAGAAAAGAACGAAGAGTATAAGCTCTCCGACCTTGCCCAAAGATTTCGATAAAGCTTGCATTATACAATTCTCATTGATGTATCTTTATCGAATAGGTGGATTTCATCTAAGTTTATATCTAGATTAATCTCGTCGTTTTTCTCTATTCCTTTAAACTTTCCTTGGACCTTTACTGCTATCTGACTTGCAGCTTCTTCCGCTCTTGCATAAAGAATAGATTCATCGCCAAGCATTTCTATATTTTCTATCCTTGCTTTAATTGATTTAGCGCTTTCCTCTTCGGTATTAACAGAGAAGGATTCTGGTCTTATTCCAACTATTATGTCCTTATCTTCGTAGGATTTTAAGGCTTCTTTTTGCTCATTAGTTAGTGGAATATCGTCATTACCAACTTGTATCTTGGAATTTATTACTTTACCATTAAAGAAATTCATTGGAGGAGATCCAATAAAGTTTGCAACGAAGATATTAGCTGGAGAGTCGTAGATTTCTTCTGGAGTTCCAACCTGTTGCATATAGCCATCTTTCATTACTACAATCCTTGAAGCCATTGACATAGCCTCAGTCTGATCGTGAGTTACGTAAATAGTTGTAGTATCAAGCTGGTCGTGAATTTTGGATATTTCTGTTCTCATCTGAACCCTAAGCTTAGCATCTAGGTTAGATAGAGGCTCATCCATAAGGAAGATATCAGCTTCCCTTACTATGGCTCGTCCTAGGGCAACTCTTTGTCTTTGTCCTCCAGATAAGGCCGCAGGCTTTCTATCCAAAAGATTAGTCAACTCGAGCATTTCTGCTGCTCTTTCTACCTTTTTCTTAATCTCAGCCTTGTCTACCTTTTGAAGCTTAAGACCAAAGGCCATGTTGTCAAAAACTGTCATGTGTGGATAGAGGGCGTAGTTTTGAAATACCATAGCGATATTTCTATTCTTGGGACTTACCTCATTCATAAGCTCGCCATCAATATATAAATTCCCCTCAGAAATTTCCTCAAGGCCTGCTATCATTCGAAGTGTCGTAGACTTTCCGCAACCAGAAGGTCCTACAAAAACTATGAATTCCTTATCTTCAATTTCTAGATTAAAATCAAATACTGCCTGAACTCCATTAGGATAAATTTTATCTATGTGTTCTAATTTTAAATTCGCCATTCTTGCTCCTTACATATAATTTATGAAAAGGATTTACTATTATGTAAATTCGCTTATCGCTAATATTATTTTATAATATCCGCATAAAAAATGCAAGGAAATGGAGTAATAAACACATTTTCAGTATATTTATCCATTCCTTGCATCTTTTGAAAATATTTTCATTTATTGCTTATGCAAATGTTTTATCCTCTACCGTAAAGGATTCTACAAGACTTATTTCTCCTCTAAGCTCAAATTTCTTCACCGCATCTGTTAGGATGAAAAAGTCTCCTTTCTTAATCTTATAAGACTCATCCTCTATTATAATCTCGCCACTTCCACCAACAACACTATAAAGGCTATAAGGATTTTCTTTTATAAATTCACTTCTTCCTTCTATCTTATATTCATAAACTTCAAAGTATTCATTTTGGGTAAGAATCCTTCCCTTAAGGCCTTCTCTTTCAAATTCTTTTATTTTTTCTTTGTTTTTATTTATTTTAATTGCCTTCTTGGATTCTTCTAGATGAAGATCCCTTAGCTTTCCATCATCATCTTTTCTATCATAGTCATAGAGCCTATAGGTTATATCACTTGCTTGTTGGATTTCTAGGATTAGAGAGCCCTTCTTTATAGCATGGACTGTGCCAGCTTCTACGAAAAAGAAGTCTCCCTTCTTCGCTGGGACTTCTCTTAAAAGCTCATCCCACTTTCTCTCGTCAATGAGTTTTATAGCCTCGTTTTTATCATCTACCTTAAGGCCGTAGATAATTGAGGCAGGCTCTTCGTTTAGGATATACCAGCATTCGGTCTTTCCCCTAGAGTCTTCAAGCTCTCTTGCCATAGTATCGTCTGGGTGGACTTGGATTGATAGGTCAGTGTTTGCATCTATAATCTTAACAAGGAGGGGAAGGGTCGCATCTTTCGGGTTTCCAAAAAGGTCTTTGTGCTTTTGGTAGACTTCTTCTAAGCTTTTCCCCTTAAATTCTCCATTAGTAATGGTAGAACTCATATCTCCCATATCAGAAATCGCCCAATATTCTCCTGTCTTATCTGAAGGGATGTCGTAAGAATAAATTTCCCTAAGTCTCTTGCCTCCCCAGATTTTCTCCCTGAATTTTCCTTCTAGAAATAAAATTTTCTCCATAAAATCTCCTCTATTTTTTTCTTACTCTTATCTTATAATAAATTTTAGGAAAAGTGAAATTTAAGCCCAAAAGAAAAAGGCCCAAAGGCCCTTAACTTTATCTTGCAAGAGAT
>CABQOK010000123.1 GCA_902465755.1 uncultured Anaerococcus sp. | reverse complement strand
AAATAATAAGAATATTATTATGTCTGCAAAGCAAGCTGCTGAAGTTTCAGATAAGAATGTATTCGTTGTTGAGACAAGATCAATACCTGAGGCCTTTAGTGCTATCCTTGAATTTGATGAAGCTATAAGTCCTGAAGAAAATCTAGAAAATATGAATGAAATTATAGAAGATATTCATATTGCTGAAGTTTCTATATCTATAAGGGATACAAGCGTCAACGACATAAAGATAAGAAAAGACGATTATATTGGAATACTTGATGGAAAAATTGTCGCTACTGACTCATCTATAGAAAAAACCTGTGAAGAAACTATAGCAGATATTATAGAAGAAGATGATATTTCATTGATAACTATATATTATGGTGAAGATATAGAGAAAAGAAGAGCTAAGGATTTCTCAAAGAAATTATCGAAAAAGTTCAAGGACGTAGACTGTGAATTAGTCTATGGTGGCCAACCTGTTTACTACTATACAATCACCCTTGAATAATGGATTTAACAGCTCTAAAGGGAATTGGAGATAAAAAGAGTAAGGATTTCAAAAGGCTAGGTATAAGTTCTGTATCAGATCTTTACAACTACTATCCACGTGAATATGAGGATAGGAGTAAGCTTAAAAGCATAGTAGATATATCTGATAATAATAAACATTACGTTATATGGAGAATATCCAGCCGACTATACCAGAAGAATTTTGGAAAAATGACTATTTCTTATATCTATGCCTATGAAGAAAAATCTCAATTCGGAAAGATAAGACTCATATGGTTTAATGATAGATTCACTCCTAGAAAGCTTGTTAGGGGAAAAGAGTATAAGTTTTATACATCAGTTACTAAGAAAAATGCCTTTTATGAAGCACAAAACCCTATGTTTTGTGATATCGATGATAATGAAATAGGCTCAATTGTATCGATTTACTCTCTTACAAGAGGAGTCAGCAATAAACAAATTAGACAATTTATTAAGAAAGCTCTGTCTTACTATGATAAAAGAGAAGAAATCTTGTCTTACGAAATATTAGAAGAATTTTCTCTAAATAAAAGATCTGACAATCTTAAAGAGATACATTTTCCTACTTCTATTGCAAATTTAACTGAGGCGAAAAGTCAGATTAAATTAGTTGACTTATTAAAGGACTTGTGTTTCTTGGACTTTCTCAAAAGAGAGACTAAGTTTAGCCAAGATATCCATCTATCTTACAAACTAGATGATATTTTGTCTGAGCTTTCTTTCACACTTACCAGAAGTCAAAGAAAAGTTTTAGAAGAAATCTTAGTTGATTGCAAGAGTCCCTATACGGCCAATAGACTTTTGGTGGGGGATGTAGGAAGCGGGAAGACAATAGTCGCTATAGTGGTTATGATAATTTTTGCCCTAAACGGCTATCAGTCTGCTATGATGGTGCCTACTGAGCTTTTGGCTATTCAGCAATTTGAAAAAAACATCGAGCTTTTTGATAAATTTAATGTAAGGGCAGCCTTACTTACAGGAAGCAGTAAGGATAAGGAAAAAATCAAGAAAGATCTTAAAAATGGAGAAATTGATATCCTCATAGGGACTCATGCCCTCATTGTCGAAGATGTTGAATTTTATAATTTAAAATTTGTTGTAAATGACGAGCAACACAGATTTGGTGTAAGTCAAAGGCAAATGCTAGCCCTAAAGGGAGATGCTGTAAATTATCTTACAATGACAGCGACACCTATACCTAGGACCCTATCGCTTAAAATATCAGAAATTATTGATTTATCTATAATTACTGAGCTTCCCAAGGGAAGAAAACCTATAGAAACTAAGCTTTTGGGTTCTGATAAGATTGAAATTTTGTATGAAAATATAGAACATACTATAAAAGAAAATAGGCAAATATATGTGGTAACAAATAATATAGACTCAGATGATAAGAATTCTTTGGAAAATTTATATGGAATCTATAAGAAGAGATTCCCACAGTTTAATATATCTACCCTCCATGGGAAGATGAAAGCTAAGGATAAGGAAGATATTTTGGGGGATTTCAATGCTGGGAAAATTGATATATTGCTTGCCACTACAGTTATAGAGGTTGGTATAGACGTAGCTAATGCCAACACAATGATAATTTATAATGCCAATAATTTCGGTCTTTCAACACTTCATCAGCTTAGAGGAAGAGTAGGTAGGGGTGAGTATGAATCCTATTGCTATCTAATTACTGATAATCCATCACCATCAAATAAATTAAATATATTAGTAGAAAGCAATGATGGATTTGAAATAGCTAAGAAGGACTATGAAAAAAGAGGCGGTGGCAAAATCTTATCTTATCTACAGCATGGAAAGAATCTATCGACTGTGGATTTTCTGAATATGAGTAAGGATGAAATTGAGAAATGTTTTAGGATATATGAGAGGCTTAAAGCCAATGGTTACGAAGGAGTTAACCTTACATATATCGAAGAATATTTTAGAGAAAATAAAAGGATTATTTTAAACTAATGAGAGTAGTAGCAGGAAAATACAAGGGCTTTGTTTTACAATCTCCAAAGTCAAGTTCATCTAGACCTACTGATAATAAAGTAAAAGAAGCTATATTTGATATACTTTACCCATTTGGGGAGGAATTTACTGCCTTGGACCTATTTTCTGGAACTGGACAGATGGGAATAGAGTTTTTATCTAGAGGAGCTCGTGAAGTTTTCTTTAACGAAAGAAATTCCTCTACTTTTTCTATCCTAAAGAAAAATATAGAGAAAGTTAAGGCTTCTAATGTGAGTGTAGATAGGCTTGATTTCAAGAGAGCTCTTAAAAAATATAGAGATTCTGAGTGTAGCTTTGACTACATATTTCTAGACCCACCTTATGAGAGTGATTTAGTAGAGCAATCTATTAAGCTGATATTAGAATATGAATTATTATCCGATGAAGGTATAATAATAACAGAATCAGATAGGGAATTAGATTTTTCTTATATAAGAGAATTAACATCTATTAAGGAGAAATCTTATGGAAGGAAACAAGTGAACATATATAAAGCAAATGAAAGTTATTTATCCAGGTAGCTTCGACCCATTGACTCTTGGACATATTGATATAATCAAAAGATTGTCAAAGATGTTCGATGAAGTTGTCGTGGCTGTATTAATTAATGAACATAAAAAATCAGTCTTCTCACTAGAAGAAAGAGAAGCAATTATAAAAGAGCAAATGCTAAAAGATGAAATTGATAATGTAAGTATTTCATCTTTTGATGGCTTATTAGTAAACTTTGCAAAAGAAAACGACATTAAAATAGTTGCAAGAGGCTTAAGAGAAGTTACTGACTATGAGTATGAGAAAAACATAGCTATGTTTAATTCAAAACTCATGGACGGACTCGAGACTATATTTCTTTTAAGTGATCCTAACTATTCCTTTATAAGTTCAAGTGGGGTTAGGGAAGTTGCGGCATTCAAGGGGGATGTTTCATCTTTTGTAAGCAAAGAAGTCGAAGAAAGAATCAAAGAGAAGTTTCAATATTAGGGGGATGTTATGGCAGATAATAAATTGATTAGCTTGATTAATGAGATGGAAGATGTGATGGATGAATCATCATCTGTACCATTTTCGAGAAAAGTTTCTGTAGATCCAGATGAAATCTATGAATTATTAAATGAGATGAAAGATGCTCTACCAGAAGAAATCAAGCAAGCTCAATGGGTAACTGATGAGAAAGATAGGATTATTGGTGAGGCCAAGAGTGAGGCTGATAGCAGATTAAATGAAGCAGAAAATGAAATCAATAATATCAAAGAGCAAGCTAGAAATAAATTTAGACAACTAGTTTCAGAAAATGAAATAACTAGAGAAGCAAGGAATGAAGCAGAAAGAATAATCGAAGAAGCTAATATAGAAGCAGACAAGATTAGACAACAATCTTATGCTTACGTAGATAGATTATTCCAAGGCTCTGTAGAAAACTTCAGTCAACTTGCTAACCAGCTTGAAAAGAATAGAAGAACAATTCTTGAAAATAAATAAAACTTAACCTATGAAGCTAATTGGCCTCATAGGTTTTTTTAATTGAAATATTTCTCGTAAAGTCTGAGTTGAGTTTTCTATCTATTAGAAGGGAATAAAGGTTGCTGGCTCTTATCATATTTTCATATACAAGAATATCATCTTCACTTAATTTTACAATATCAGACTTTCTTATCACAATTTGTAAATCATTCTTTATCTCTTTAAAAAGTTTTGTAGCTTTCTCATTAAATGCGAGTACTTTAACGAAATCAAAATCAATTTCATTAAGATATTTATCATTATTTAGTATATAATTTAGAATAATTCTCTTAATTCTTGATTTAGTATTGCGTCTAGATACAGAAAGATTAATAAATTCATCGTAGTTAAGACTATCTTTTAATAAATCTCTAAAATAGTTATCTAAACCTTCCTCATAGCATAACGAGTCTCTAATAGGAGCTTCTTCTATCATTAATTTATATTTGAAAA
>CABQOK010000122.1 GCA_902465755.1 uncultured Anaerococcus sp. | reverse complement strand
GGGTCATTTGTTCCTCCTAGTTGGTTTTTGCTGGTTAGAAGCATTGCACTAGTTCAGGTTTCAGATGACCTTTTTTTATGCAATTATATGGACTCTATCTATTATTTCATATAATTAATATTATTATAGTATAATAAGTGCAAGAAGATATAAGAAGGATATTATGGACGATTTTATTATTTTAATTCCTGCCCTCAACCCTCCAAGGGATATACTAAAATCCTATCTCTACGAATTAAGAGACATGGGTTTTACTAGGATCCTTTTGGTAAATGATGGGAGCATGGCGGAATACGATGAATTTTTTGACAAACTAATAAAGGAAGGTTTTGATGTCTTTATCCACTACAAGAATTTTGGTAAGGGAAGAGCTTTGAAAAATTCTTTTAATTACATATTAAATACTTACGAAGACTTTTCCTATGTAATTACTGTAGATTCAGATGGTCAGCACAAGGCGAGTGATGTCCGAAATATTGCAAATATAGTTAAAAAAAGCGAAGTGGCTATGTATTTGGGCTCTCGTGACTTCAATGAGGAAGGTGTTCCTTTTAAGTCATCTTTCGGTAACAAAACTACTAGTTTTGTCTATAAACTTATGTTTTATGATAAGATAGGGGACACTCAAACAGGTCTCAGGGCTATTCCTAAAGCTTATCTTTCTGATTTCTTAGATCTTCCTGGTGAAAGATTTGAGTATGAGATAAATATGCTTATCAATTCATCTCAAACTAATAAGAAAATTATTGAAATTCCTATAGAGACAGTTTATTTTGATAATAATAGCGAGACACACTTTAATCCTATCAAGGATTCTTTTAAGATCTATAGGGTTATGCTTGGAACTTTCTTTAAGTTTATCATCTCATCCCTTTCATCTTTTCTTGTAGATATTGGGGCTTTCACAATTCTTTCTAAGATATTAGCAAGTTTTTTGTTAACTTCTAGTAGGGTTATTTGGGCATCAACTGCTATTGCAAGGATTATTTCTGGGGTTTTTAATTATAATGTTAATAAGAATCTCGTCTTTGCTGATGATAAGAAGGATAAGTCAAGATTTGTAAAATATGTAACTTTGTGGCTATGTCAATTGCTACTGTCCGCATTTTTTGTAGATATGATTTTTGAAAGAGTAAATATGAATGCAAGCCTTATCAAACTTATAGTTGATACTATTATCTTCTTGCTTTCTTTTACAATACAGAATAAGTTTATTTTTAATGGAGATTGATATGAGAGCTATTTTTGCAACTATATTCTTAATCTTAAGTTTTTTAGGATATAGTTTATTTATAAAAAATAGATTTAAAATTAATACTTATTTTTTACCATTTTTAATTTTTACAAGTTATATTAGTTCAATTTATGTATTTGCTCAATTGGCTCTAATGAAGGAGTTTGTAATTACATGTAATGTATTTGGTTTAATATTATTTGTTAGAGCTTATAGAAATGGGATAAAACTTAAGACGTTATTTCCTGAATATATAATTTTTTTTGTAATTATAGGTATTGTAGGATTAGTTTTAAATGGTAAACATTTGTATGTCCAAGATGATTTTGGTCACTGGGGAGTTTTAGCTAGGCTTTTTTTAAGGACAGATCATTTAAATACTGTTCATGAAACTAGGATTGATTACACGGCATATCCTCAAGCTACTGCTTACTTTATTTATGGTCTTGTAAAACTTATTGGTTATAGTGAAAGTAGAATGTTAGTAGCCAATGCTATCTTAGTTATTTCGGGAGTATTTTGTTTATTTTCGTCAATTAAAGATTACAAAAAAGATATTGTAAAAATAATCTTACTCGTAGTTCTTGGTGTATTTGCGTGCTTTTATGATATAAGATTTCAAAGTCTAAGAGTAGATACAGTTATAGCTACGACTGCCTTTGGCATTTTTGCCTACATTTATTATACAGATGTAAATAATTACAAGAATCTTTATTTTGCAATACCGATGTTTGTAAGCCTCGTTTTAGTAAAAACCAGTGCTATTTTATTTGCCTCTGTAGCTTTAGTGTATTTACTTATAAAATATCATAGAGTTAGCAAAAAACTTGTATTTGCTAATATAGCTGCTTTATTGATGGCATTTTTATCTTGGAAGAACCATGTTAAATATAATTTTTCCTTAGTTTCAAAGCATGCCGTTTCAGTGAATAGATATGAGAAGATATTTGAGCAAAAAGATAGAGAGACAATTATTAAAATCAGCAGGGAATTCCTTAAGAGGGTTAGGACTGATTATTTAATTATAGGGCTTATCTTTTTATTAATCTTTATATATTTGATTTATAATAAGGATAAAATTATAAGAAACTTAATCATGCTGGTGATTTTCTTCTATGCTATCTATCAGCTAGGAAATTATTTCACATATATTTTCTCCATGGATGTTGGTGAAGCCTTAAGACTTGAAAGTTATGATAGATATATTAGGACAACTCATATTTATCTTGTAATGATATCTATATATATACTAAGCCTTGATTATAATATAAATAATGTTTTGAATCTCTTATTAGGAGCGCTTTTGATTTTTACTTGTTATTTTTCAGAATTGATTGCTCCATCAACACAAAGACAGATGGAAGCTATAGAGAAATTTAATAGGATGAGAGATGAAAAAGAGATTCCTCCAGGAAAAAGAATTTTGGTTAAATTTAAAGAAAGAGATAATTCTAGACTATATACTAGAATAGTTATGTTTACTTTTGATACTTCAGAAGTGAAAGACACTTTTGTAGGGGATGAGAAACAATTTAATAAAGAAGACTTTGATTACATCATAGAAGAATAGGGTAGGCGGCTTGTCCGCTTACTTTTTTTAATCCTCAAAACAAAGTATGATATACTATATGTAAAGGAGTAATAATGAGTAAAACAGTTATGTTAATTGACGGGTCGAGTTTGATTTTTAGGGCTTTTTTTGCTCTTCCTAAACTTACAAACAATGACGGCGTTATGACTAATGGCGTTTATGGTTTTTTGACCATGTATAACAACGCTTTTGATAGATATAAACCAGATTATGTCCTTGTGGCCTTTGATAGGGCTTCAAAGACTTTTAGACACAAGGAGTTTGAAGACTACAAGGGAACACGTGACAAGATGCCAAGTGAGCTTTCCTATCAGTTTGGAATCCTAAAGGATATCTTAGATTCTCTTAATGTTAAATACACTGACCTCGATGGATTCGAGGCGGACGATATTGTGGGAACCTATGCAAAAATGGCTCAAGAAGCAGGCTATGAGTCTGTTTTAATTACTGGAGATAGGGATTACCTTCAGCTTGTAGATGAGAAGATCGTAGTCAATCTTACCAAGAAGGGAGTTTCCGAGACAAAGGAATACACAGTCGATACCATAAAGGAAGAATTTGGCCTAAGTCCTAAGCAATTAATCGAAGTTAAGGGACTAGAAGGAGATAAGTCCGATAATATTCCTGGAGTTGATGGAATAGGTCCAAAGAAGGCTATCGGCTTTATCCAAAAATACGGATCTATTGAAGGGCTCTATGACCATATAGACGAAGTTTCTGGTAAAAAGACCAAACAGACTTTAATCGATAGTGAAGCTATAGCCTATATGAGTAAGAAAATAGGTACAATTGTGACCAGTGCTCCAGTAGAATTTGACCTAGAAGAGCTTAAGGTAAAGGAAGCAGACCTTGAAAGCTTGAGAGAAAAGTATTCTAAGTACAATTTCAACAAGTTCCTAGAAGATATGGATGGGGGAGACAGTCCAAAGGAGGATAAGGACTTTGCCTATGAGAAGTTAGAGAATCCAGATAAGCTAATCGAAGCTATCAAGAAAAACAAGGAATTTACCTTCAAGTCCATTTATGAGGGAGATAGGTATATTCACAGCGAGATTTATAAGTTAGGAATAAAGACTACTGACACTCCTACTTATATAGTAGATCCTGATAGTGATTTTGTAAGTGATTTCAAGGAAATATTTGAAGATGAAGAAATTGTTAAAAATTCCTTCGATATTAAAGAGGATGTTGTTCTCCTTGATAAACTTGGAATCAATCTTAATCTTCCTTATGATGATGTGATGCTTATGCATTATCTGATCGATCCATCAAGGTCTTCTTATGACTTAAAAGTTCTAAGTCAATCTTATCTAGACTACGAAGTAAAAAGTCCAGTAGACTTATTAGGTAAGGGTAAGAAAGCTCTAAAATATGAGGATCTAGACTTTGATGAGCTTGGAAACTACCTAGCAAGTGGAATAAATGCCATAGAAGATTCCAAGGAAATATTGGAAGATAAACTTGACGAATACCATATGTTAGACCTCTATAAGGAAATTGAGATTAAACTTTCCAAGGTCCTAGCCGATATGGAAATCGTAGGATTTGTCACAGACAAAAAGGTCCTTGAAGATCTAAAGGAAAACATCGACAAGGATATAGATAAGATTACCGGTGAGATTTATGAACTTGCTGGTAGTGAGTTTAATATCAATTCGACCAAGCAATTGGGTGAGGTTCTATTTAAAG